>NZ_JANFZX010000039.1:0-26947 GCF_024461615.1 Anaerotruncus sp. DFI.9.16 | reverse complement strand
GCCCGCGGGGACAGACCGTCCCCGCGGGCCCTCCTTTTTGCCCGGTCCGCTCAGGAGTCGCCGAAGAGCTCCTCCTCGACGGCGGCGCAGAGCGCGTGGTAGATGGGAAGGTGCAGCTCCTGCACCTTGAAGGTCTCGGATTCGCCCACGCAGACGGCGACGTCGGCCAGCGCGGCGTTCTGCCGGTTGCGGCCGCCCATCAGCAGGATGGAGGGGATGCCGACGGCCTTCGCCGTGCGCAGGGCGTGGAGCACGTTGACCGACGCCCCCGAGGTCGTGATGCCAAGCAGCAGGTCGCCGGGGCGCGCGTAGGAGAAGACCTGCTGGGCGAAGGCCATGTCGGGCGCGACGTCGTTGCCGTAGGCGGTGACCAGCCCGCTCTGGCTGACCAGGGAGATCGCAGGCAGGCCCTGCTGGAGGTGCCCCACGAGGTAGGCGCTTTCGCTCCCGAGCGCCTCCTCGAACCGCCGGCTCTGCGCCGCGGTCAGGGCGCGGGGAAGGAGGAACCCCTTCATAAGCTCGCCGACGATATGCTCGCTGTCGGCCGCGCTGCCGCCGTTGCCGCAGACGAGCAGCTTGCCGCCCGACGTGAAGCAGCCGTGCAGCAGCGTGAAGGCGCCGAGGACCTCCCGCTCGCAGCAGGAGAGGGGGTAGCGGGCGAAGAGGGTGTCGAGAATCTGCCTGGTGCTGTCTTTCAAGATGGCTCCGCTCCTTTTTTGTTAAACTACTTTTATATATATACTATACAGAAGTTTGTGGATTGTCAACGGGAAACGGCAAAAAGAATTGTAATTCTATCCATAAATCCCGAAAATATGTTGACTGACCGTTGGGATTATGCTAAAACTAGAAACATAAGTAAAGTATATTTATAAAAATAGTTACATTAAAACGGTCCGGTCTTTTGATGGTTCAGGATGCCCGCCGCGAACCGCGGCGCGGGCATATGAAATAATCATGTAAAAGGAGCGTAAAAGGATGAAAAAGATGAAACAGCTGTTGGCAGTCGTGTTGGCGCTGGCCCTGATGGCGGGCCTCGCGGCCTGCGGAGGGAGCCCGGCCCCCACCCCCGCCCCCGCCGGAGACGCGGCGGCCCCTGCCGAGAGCACGGCCCCCGCTGAAGAACCCGCGAAAGCCCTGAAGATCGGCGTATCCCTCGACACAATCGACTCGGACTTCTGGGTCTCCACGATCGACAACATGAACGCGGCCGCCGCGGCGGCGGGCGCCGAAGTGGTGCAGCGCCTCTGCGAGGGCGACGCGAACAAGCAGAACCAGCAGATCGAGGACCTGATCGCGCAGGGCTGCGACGCGATCATCTGCGGCGCGCGTGACGGCGGCGCCATCGTGGCGGCCGTCAAGAAGTGCAACGAGGCGGGCGTGCCAATCGTCATGGTCAGCCGCGCGGTGATGGGCGACGAGGCGCTGCCGAGCCTGCAGGTCCTCGTGGACAACATCTCCCTGGCATCCGGGTCGGTCGAGTGGGTCGCCCAGAAGGCCCAGGAGGAGGGCAAGAAGTACAAGGCGGTCCTGCTCGTCGGCAGCCTCGGCGACCAGAATGCGCTTGAGCGCCAGCAGGGCCACAAGGAGGCCCTGGAGAAATATCCCGACAGCTTCGAGATCGTCGCGGAGATCCCCACCGACTGGAAGGTCGACCAGGCGTACGCGGGACTCCAGAACGCCTTTGAGAAGGACCCGGACATCAACCTGATCATCACCCCGTCCGACGCGATGCTCACCACCATCCAGAGCGTGCTTGAGCCCCTCGGCAAATGGGTGCCGGCTTCCGATCCCAACCATGTGCGCATCGTCACCTTCGACGGCGACTCCACCTTCGCGAAGATGATGGAAGAGGGCTATGTCGACTGCGGCGCGGTCAACGACACGCGGTTCATGGGCGAAGAGAGCATGAACTGGGCGATCAAGCTCGCGAACGGCGAGAAGCCGGCCGAGCTCAACGCCCTCGACCCCGGCATCGTGGCCACGCTGGACAACTGGGCCGACGTGAAGGGCGACATCTGGGGCTACGTGGCCTACTCCTCCAAGTAAGCGCCTCCCGGCCGGGGGAGTCCCCGGCGCAGACCGGTAAATGTTTTTGCAATCCGTCCGGCGCCGCTCCCGCGCGGCGCGGCGCCGGGCGGACGAATATCCGCCAGAGGTTAGGAGAATGGTTATGAGCTTAAAAGAGACGTTTGACAAAAAGCGCGTGGCAGGCCGGCTGCTGGGGTCCCCCATCCTGCTGGTCATCATCGCCATGGCTGTGCTGTCGACGGCCTTTGTCCCCAACTTCGCAACCCTGTACAACCTCAAGAACCTGCTGCTGCAGACCTGCGATCTCCTGATCATCTCGCTGGGCGTGACTTTCACGGTGCTCAACGGCGGCCTCGACTTCTCCTCCACGTCGGTGCTCGCGCTCTCGAGCGTGGTGGGGGCGTACATCATGGCGCTCTCCCCCCTCAAGGGGACGGGGCTTTCCATCCTGCTGGCGATCGTCGTGATGGTCGCCATCGGCGCGGCGGTGGGCGCGATCAACGGGTTCTCCGTCGTGAAGCTGAAGATGCCTTCCTTCATCGTCACCCTTTCGACGCAGCTCTTCTTCAGCGGGATGGCGATCTACTTCACCAGCAAGGTCACCGACAAGGCGTCCATCATGGGGCTGCCCTCCGCCTTTTACCGCATCGGCGGCGAGAAGGCGTTCTTCCTGCCGATCGTCATTGCGGCGGCGGTCTTCCTCGTCTCCCACTGGCTCATGACCCGGACGATCTTCGGCCGGCATGTGCTGCTGGTGGGGACCAATCCGAAATCCTGCCACATCTCGGGCATCAACGTCAAGCGGGTCGTGTTTCTGCTCTTCCTGCTCAGCGGGATCTACGCGGGCGCGGCCAGCGTGGTGCTGACCGCACGCAACCAGGCGGGCATCTCCAGCCTGGGCGACAAGATGTTCATCGACATCATGTCCAGCATCATCATCGGCGGCACGAGCATCTTCGGCGGCTCGGGCGGCGCGAAGCACACCCTCTACGGCGTCATCTTCATCACGATGCTCAGCAATGTGATGAACCTGCTGGGTATGGACTGGTATGTGCTCAGTCTCGTCAAGGGGTTCATCGTGATCATAGCGGCGCTGGCCGATATCCTTTCCAACCGAAGGAAAAACTACGCCGCGGCGGCCGCCTGATGGGCGCCGCGGAATCCAATATAGGAGGTCGTCGGTCTGTGAGCAGTCAACCGCTGTTGCAGCTGGACAATATCCATAAGAGCTTTTACGGCGCGGAAGTCCTCCACGGCGTGAACCTGGACCTCTGCCCCGGGGAAGTGCTGGGGCTCGTGGGGGAGAACGGCGCGGGAAAATCCACGCTGATGTCGATCCTGGGCGGGGTCTACGGGTTCGACTCCGGGACGATGCGCCTCGGCGGGGAAGTCTACACGCCCGCCACCCCAAACGACGCGACCCGCGCGGGCATCGCCTTCATCCGCCAGGAGTTCAGCCTATTCTCCAACCTGACGGTGGCGGAGAACCTCTTTGTGGATCGCTTCCCCCGCAGGGGGCTGTCGGTCGACTACAAAAAGATGGAGGAGCGCGCGCAGGTCTACATCGACCTGTTCCGCCTGGACATCTCCCCCCGCACCAGGGTGGAGAGCCTGCCCATGGGCGTGCGGCAGATTGTTGAAATCTCCAAGGCGCTCGAAAAGGACGCGAAGATCATCATCTTCGACGAGCCCACCACCTCCCTCTCCCCCAAGGAGAAGGAGGAGCTCTTCGAGGTCATCGGGGGGCTGAAGGCGCGGGGCGTTTCGATCATCTACATCTCGCACATCCTCGAGGATGTGATGCGCCTGTGCGACCGCACCACCGTCCTGCGGGACGGCAACTCGGTGGGCACCTTTCAGAACAGCGCGCTGGACAAACGGGAGATCATCCGGCTGATGGTCGGCCGGGAGATGAACCAGGTCTACCCGACGATCGAAAAGGAGATCGGCGAGCCGATCTACGAGGTGCGGGAGTTCGTACGCGCCGGCAGCAGGTCGCCCGTCTCCCTCGAAATCCGCAAGGGGGAGATCGTGGGCATGTTCGGCCTGATGGGCGCGGGGCGCACCGAGCTGCTGAGCTCCCTCTTCGGCGCCGAACCCTCGGAGGGGGGCGAAATCCTCGTCAGGGGCAAGGCGCTAACCCGTCCCACGCCCACCAGGTGCATCCGTGAGGGGATCGCCTACGTCACCGAGAACCGGCGGCAGGAGGGGCTCATCATGCCCAAGACGATCGAGGAGAACGTCACGATGGTCGTGCTCGACCGGATGACCGGCGCGCTCGGCGTGGTCGACCGGAGCCGCGAGAAAAGGACGGCGCTCGACCTTGTGAAGAAGCTGACCGTCAAGACCTCCGACCCGCAGCGGCAGTTCGTCAAGAACCTTTCGGGCGGCAACCAGCAGAAGGTGGTCATCGCCAAATGGGTGGCCAGCGAACCGAAGGTGTTCTTCATGGACGAACCGACGCGCGGCGTCGACGTGGGCGCAAAGTACGAAATCTACACCTATATCAACGAACTGGCCAGGGAGGGCTGCGGGGTGCTGCTCGTCTCCTCCGAGATGGAGGAGGTCATGGGCATCTGCGACCGGATCCTCGTCATGTACCGGGACCGCATCGTCGCGGACATCCCGAAGGCCGCGTTCGACCAGGAACGGATCATCCAATACGCGCTGGAAGGGGGGATCTCGGATGCCGGCTAACCAGACGGCCGCCGCACGGCGGAGCTCCGGGAATTTCCTGGCCCTTGCGACAAAGTACGGGGTCTATGTCATCTTCCTGCTGGTCGTTGTCTATTTCAGCGTCGTCTGCGACAACTTCCTCTCCCTCTCGAACATCCTGAACATCCTCCAGCAGGCCGCGCCGCTCGGCATCGCGGTGCTCGGGATGGTGTTCGTGCTCTCCACTGCTTCCACCGACATCTCGGTGGGGCAGGTGATGTACGTGACGGGCGTCATCTGCGGGCTGGTGCTCGAAAAGTTCCGCGACAACGGGCTGGCCGGCAACGGCTGGGCGATCCTCGCGGTCTGGCTCGTGGGGCTGTGCATCGGCGCTGTGTTCGGCGCCTTCAACGGCCTGCTGGTCGGCAAATTTGGGATCGTCTCCTTCATCGTCACGCTGGCCACCATGAGCATCGCGCGCGGGCTGGGGCTCATCATCTCCCGCTCCAAGGTCTATTACATGAGCGAGCTGTCCCCCTTCTCCCAGAGCGTCGTCGGCCCCATCCGGTTCCCGGTGGTGGTCATCCTGCAGCTCGTGATGGTGCTCATTTTCGCCTTCCTCTACCGCAAGACCCCCTTCGGGCGGCACATCGACGCGGTCGGCAACGACGAGGCCGCGGCCAAGAGCGTCGGCATCAACACGGCGCGGGTCAAGTTCCTCGCCTTCCTGCTCTGCGGCATCACGGCGAGCATCGCCGCGCTGCTGCTGGCCGGCCAGGTGGCGAACGTCTATTCGAGCTTCTCCTACGGCAACGAATTCGTCGTGATCTCGGCGGCGGTGCTCGGCGGCACGAGCCTCTTCGGAGGCAAGGGGAACATCATCCCCGGCGCGCTGATCGGCATCGTGCTGATCCAGACGATCATGAACGGGCTGACGATGCTCAACGCGTCCCCCTACTCCTACACCATCGTCAAGGGCCTCATCATCTTCGTCGCGGTTCTGCTCGACAGCGTGAACTACAAAGGCGAGCTGCGCTGAGCGCAGGCAAACATTACACCCGATAAGGAGTCATGGCATGATGGAAAACCTCTATATCGGCATTGAGATCGGCGCGACCAAGCAGCAGGCCGCGCTGGGCACCGCCGACGGCAGGCTGCTGCACACGATCACCGGGAAGATCCCGCTGCCCCGCGGGGCCCAAGACGTGCTCGACTGGTTGTCCGCCAAGGTCCCCGAGCTGCTGCGGATGGAGGAGCGGTTCGGCGGCAGGGTCCGGTCCCTCGCGGCCGGCTTCGGTGGGGAGATCGAAAGCAGCACGGGCAGGACCCTCAATTCGGTGCAGGTGCCCGGCTGGGAGGACTTCCCGCTGCGCGGGTGGCTGGAAGAGACCTTTTCGATGCCGGCGGAAGTCCTCAACGACACCGTCTCGGGCGGTTTCTCCGAGCTCTACCTCGGCAGGGGGAAGGAGGCCGGCAACGTCTTCTACACCAACATCGGCAGCGGCATCGGCGGCGCCTTCTTCATCGACCGGGTCTACTACGACGGCGTCGGCTACGGCGCGGCCTACTTCGGCAACACCTACATCCCCGACTGGCAGTCGCCCGAGCCGGGGGCGATGACCCGGGTGGAGGAGATCTGCTCCGGGCTCGGGATCGAACGGCGGCTGCGCCGGCCGGGATATGTCCCCGCGGGCTCGCGGATCATGGAGATGTGCGGGGGGAAACCGGCGGGGATCAGCTGCCGGATGCTGGAGGACGCGGCCCGCGCGGGGGACCCATTCGCGCTGGAGGAGGTCGACCGGATCGCGAGGAGCTACAGCATCGGGTTGAGCAACGTCCTCACGCTGATGTCCCCCGAGCTGGTCATTATCGGGGGCGGCGTCGCCAAGATGGGCGATCTGCTCCTCGACCGGGTGCGCGAATACACCGACCGCATCGCGTTCATCTCCTGCCGCGGGCACTACACGATCGAACAGAGCGTGATGATGGACGACGCGGTCATCGCCGGGGCGGTCTACTGCGCGGGGCACCCCGAACTTATCAGGAAAGGAAGCTGTTGATATTCCATGGAGAAGAATGGTATAATTGAGCAGGTCAGGGAGGAAGTTTTTCCCTCCGACAAGGCCGCGGAGAAGCCGCTGGGCAAATACTGCGACCACACCGTCCTGCGGGCGTACACGACCCGGGAGACGGTCAAACGGTTCTGCGAGGAGGCCGTCCGCTACGGCGCCGCGTCGGTCTGCGTCAACCCGGTGCACGTGGCCTACGTCCACGAGCTGCTGCGGGGGACCGGGCTCTACACCTGCACCGTCATCGGGTTCCCGCTCGGAGCCAACCGCTCCTGCGTGAAGGCGATGGAGGCGGCGCTCGCCGTTGAGGACGGCGCCGACGAGGTGGACATGGTGATGAACATCGGCGCCCTG
The DNA here is from genome assembly GCF_024461615.1 of Anaerotruncus sp. DFI.9.16. Taxonomy (NCBI): domain Bacteria; kingdom Bacillati; phylum Bacillota; class Clostridia; order Eubacteriales; family Oscillospiraceae; genus Anaerotruncus; species Anaerotruncus sp. DFI.9.16. The sequence goes on along the minus strand of NZ_JANFZX010000039.1, from coordinate 19,838 downwards.
CGTGAAAAGGACTATGAGCTCGTCCGCCGGGATATCGCCGGGGTCGTGGCCGCGGCCGCGGGCCGCGCGAAGGTCAAGGTCATCATCGAGACCTGCTACCTCACCGACCGGGAGATCGTCGCGGCGTCGCTGCTCTGCCAGCAGGCGGGCGCGGACTACGTCAAGACCTCCACCGGCTTCGGAACGGACGGCGCGCGGGAGCGGGATGTCCGGCTGATCCGGCAGACGGTCGGGGACGCGATGAAAATCAAGGCGTCGACCAATATCAACACCCGCGAGGACGCGGAGCGGATGATCGCCGCCGGCGCAGACCGGCTGGGGACGAGCCGCACGCCGCAGATCGTCACGGGGGACGCCAAGGCCCATTCCGCGTCGATGGATAACCAGCCCCCAAAGCAGGACTGCTGAATTTGTAAAGGTATTTTGTAAAGGTGTTGCGTGAAATGAGGAAAGCGGCAAACAGCAATAAGATCATCAAGCAGGCGAACGAGTATCTGGTGCTGGCAGTGCTGCTGAAAAACGACCCGCTTTCGGTGGAGGAGATCGTGACCCTCTCCCGCCTGAGCCGGCCGACGGTGCTCAACATCCTCAAGGAGCTCGACACCAGGGGCCTCATCTACCGCGCCGGCCTGGGCGAATCGATGGGCGGGCGGCAGCCGATCATGTACACCCTCAACCTCCGCCGCTACTTCGCGGTGGGCGTCGACCTCGAGTACCCGCCGGTGCGCGTCGCCTTTTCCGACCTGCGGGAGAAGGTCCTCTACTCCCAGGAGTGGGACTGCCTGCCGGGGGAGACGATGGAGGACATCGAGGAGAACCTCGTGAACGCGATCCGCGAGGGGATGCGCAGGCTGAACATCGCCACGGAGAACCTGATCGGGATCGGCCTGGGCATCCCCGGACGGGTGGACATCGCCAGGAATCTCGCCGTGCGCATGGACCGCATGGACCATATCTGGCAGGGCGGCGACATCGCCGCCCAACTGTCGATGAAGCTGGGCGTCCCCGTCACCGTGCGCAACGACATCCACCTGCTCGCGGCGGCCGAACGCACCGTGCAGCCCGCGCTGCCCAAGAATTTCCTCTATGTGGCGCGCCGGGTGGGCATCGGCATGGCGGTCTTCCTCAACGGGAAGAGCTACGAGGGCGGCTTCGGCAACTCGGGCTACCTCGGCCATACGGTCCTCGACCCCGAGGGGCCGGCCTGCCGGTGCGGCCAGCGGGGCTGCCTCGAATGCTACGCGACCACCGGCGCGGTGGAGATCAACTATGCGCGGGGGGCGGAGCGCCCCGCGGACTACTGCACGATCGTCTCCCGCGCGCAGGAGGGGGAGCCTCTGGCGATGGCCGTCCTCGGGGACGCGGGAATCAAGCTGGCGATGGCGGTCGTCAACGCCATGCTCCTCTATGACATTCAGACCGTCATCATCGAGGACTGCGTTGACGACGGCACCTTTTTCGCGATCGTCCGAGAGAACATCGAAAAGCTGCTGGGCCCCTCGTCCGACTTCCAGCCGCGCGTGCTGCGCGGCAAGCTGACGGGCAGGACCTTCGCGCTCGGCGGCTGCTCGATGATCGTCAAAAATTTCTTCAAAGCGCCCCAGCTCAAGGTGGACGGCTGAAGAGCCTCCCGGCAGGACGCCGTCCGCGGGCGGAAAGGACATCCCGATGACTGAATATATTGAAAAGCAGCTGGACTATTTTGTCAACCGCCGCGACCACAAGCGCCTGCGGCGGGAGATCCCCGTCGACCTGACGGATATCCTCGCGGATCCCGCTCTGAGCGACGAGGAGAAGGCGACGCGCGCCCACGCGCGCGTCATGCGAAGCGAAGAGATCGTGGTCTTCCCGTGGGAGCGGATCGCGGGCACGCGGGTGATGCTGCGCATGCCCGAGTTTCCTCACGGCTCCTACGGGTACCTCGACGGGCGGATCAGCCACATGCTTAACGAGCCGACGATCGGCGGCATCTCCAACAATGTGGCGGAGTACGGCCACGCGATCACGGTTGGGCTCGAGGGCCTGCGCGCCGAGGTGACCTCCCGGCTCGTGGAGCGCGGGGAGGAGGAAGAGGCGCGCGCGTTCTGGAAGAACCAGCTCCTGCTCATCGACGAGCTGGAGGCGTTCGCCGACCGCATCCGCGACGCGGCGGAGGCGCAGGGCAACGAGACGGTCCGCCGCACCTTTTCCAAAATTCCGCGGCAGGGCGCGGGGAGCTTTTTGGAGGCGCTGCAGTTTTTGAAGTTCCTCAACTTCGCGCTGCGCTATGAGAATCCGACCCATTCGCCGCTCGGGCGGTTTGACCAGTATATGTTCCCCTTCTTCGCCGCCGATCGCGCGCGCGGCATGACGAAGGAGGAGGCGCTCGAGCTGGTGGAGGACTTCTTCATCTCCCTCAACCGGGACACCGACATCTATTTCGGCATCCAGCAGGGGGACAGCGGCCAGGCGATGGTGCTCGGCGGCGTGGACGCGCAGGGAAACTGCGCCTATAACGAGCTGAGCGAGCTCTGCATCCGGGCGAGCCTCGAGCTGGCGGTCATCGACCCGAAGATCAACCTGCGGGTGGACAAAAATACGCCGATGGAGGTTTTCCGGCTGGGCAGCCGCCTCACAAAGAAGGGGCTCGGCTTCCCCCAGTACTGCAACGACGACGTCGTCATCCCTGCGCTGACCGGCTGGGGCTACGAGCTCGAGGACGCGCGCGACTACGCGGTCGCGGGCTGCTGGGAATTCGTCATCCCCGGGTACGGTGCGGAGGGGATCAACTACGAGGCGATGCCCTTTGTGAAGCTGGTCAACCGCTGCATGGAGGAGCATCTGGAGGAGTGCGCCGATTTCGACGCGTTTATGGACTGCCTCGAGGGGGAGATGGAGGCGCAGATGGCGAGGATCGACGCCGTCTTCCACAACACCGCCCCGCGCCCCTCGCCGATGCACTCCCTGCTTTCCAAGCAGGCGGTCTCCATAGGGCGCGACATCTCCAAATGCGCGAAGTACAACAATTTCGGCCTGCACGGCCCGGGCATCGCCACGGCGGTCGACTCGCTGGCCGCGATCAAGAAGGTCGTTTACGACGACGGCAGCGTCCTGCCGCACGAGCTGATCGACGCGGTGGCGCGCAACTTCGAGGGGTGGGAGGATCTCCACCACACCCTGCGGTTCGACGCGCCCAAGATGGGCAACGACGACGACCGCGCCGACGGGATCGCCGTGCGGCTGGTCGACATGTACGCCCGCGTGCTCTCCCACTACCGCAACGGGTTCGGCGGCCGCTACCGCCCCGGGACCGGCTCCGCCATGTACTACATGTGGATGTCCGAGGACATGGGGGCCTCCCCCGACGGAAGGCTGCGGGGGGAGCCGCTGCCCGCCAACTATTCTCCCAGCCTCAACGTCCGGCTGAACGGGCCGGTGTCGATGTTCAAGTCGTTCTGCAAGCCCGACCTGCGCAAGGTGTGCAACGGCGGGCCGGTGACGCTCGAGCTGCACGACAGCGTCTTCCGCAACGAGGAGGCGATCGACAAGGTCGCGATGCTCGTGCGCGCCTTCATCCTGATGGGCGGGCACCAGCTGCAGCTCAACGCCGTCAATTCCGACCTGCTGCGCAAGGCGCAGCGCGAGCCGGAAAACTACCGCAACCTGGTGGTGCGGGTGTGGGGCTGGAGCGGCTACTTCGTCGAACTGAGCCGGGAGTACCAGGACCACATCATCGCCCGCGCCGCGATGACCCTGTGAGGCGGCGGCATGGAGCGGGGACTGGTCTTTGACATCAACGAATTCGCCGTCCACGACGGGCCGGGCATCCGCACGACCGTCTTTCTCAAGGGCTGCCCGCTGCGCTGCAAGTGGTGCCACAACCCCGAGGGGCTCTCCTTTTCGCAGGAGGTCCTGCGCGGGAGCAACGGCTGCATCCACTGCGGTGCGTGCGAGGCGGTGTGCCCCAGCCCGGACCACTGCATCCTCTGCGGGAAGTGCATCCGGGCCTGTCCCAAAAACCTGCGGCGGTTTGCGGCCCGGGAGCTTTCCAGCCGGGAGCTGGCGGACATCCTGCTCAAAAACCGCGCCTTCCTCGCGGAAAACGGGGGCGTGACCTTTTCGGGCGGGGAGCCGCTGGCGCAGCCGGGGTTCCTCTTTGAGACGATGGACTTTTTAAAGCCGCTGCACCTCGCGGTGGAGACCTCCGGGCACGTGCCTGCGGAGGTTTTCCGGGAGATGCTCGGGCGGGTGGACCTCGTGATGATGGACATTAAGCACGCGGACAGCGAAGCGCACCGGGAATACACCGGCGTGCCGAACGACCGGATCCTCGCAAACCTCGCGCTCTTAAAGGAGAGCGGCCGGCCGTTTATCATCCGCATCCCCGTCATCCCGCAGGTGAACGACAGCGTGGAAAACATGGAGCGCACGGCGGCGCTGGTCAGGGGGGCCGAAGGGCTGGAGCGGCTCGAGCTGCTGCGCTACCACCAGACGGCTGGCGCGAAATACGAGCTGCTCGGGAAGGAATACCCCTTCCGCTACACGCGCGAGACCCCCTCGCTCGAGCCGTTCGCGCGCGTCTTTGAAGAAAACGGCATCCCGGTCTTCATCCCCTGAGGGCCGGGCTCGAAGAAAGGGAAAACCGATATGCAAGCATTTTTAAAGGCTTATACCGATATGATCGCCGAGACGATCGCCCGGCTGGACCCTGCGGAATTCCAGAAGGCGGTCGACATCCTGACCGAGGCCCACCGGAACGATCGGCAGGTGTTCATCGCCGGCAACGGCGGCAGCGCGGGCACCGCGAATCACTTCTCCTGCGACTTCGGGAAGAACGCGGTTCAGACGCCCGGCGTGCGGCGGTTCCGCATCCAGTCGCTCTCCTCCAACGTGGAGAAGATCACCGCGTTCGGAAACGACATCGCCTTCGACGAGATTTTCTCCCAGCAGATGGAGAACCTCTTCGACCCCGGCGACGTGCTGATCCTCGTGTCCGCGAGCGGCAAGTCCCCCGACCTGATCAAGGCGTGCGAGCACGCCAAACGGAAGCGGTCCCCCATCATCGGGCTGACCGGCTTTGAGGGCGGGCTCGTCAGGGATTACGCGGACGCGAACCTCATCGTCCCGCTGACGAGCTACGAGATGATCGAGGACATCCATTCAATGATCCTGCACCTGTTCGTCTACTATTTCAAAACACACCCGCAGGTGCTTTCTGCCTGACGGCCGCGGAGGGAACAATGCGCGACGAAAATACCATGCTCCGCTATATCGAGGCGGAACCGGACGATATCCGGCGGATCGTCAGGGACCGGGAACGCTACACCGCCGCGTTTGTGAAGCACTTTTTGAGCCACCCCGTAAAGCGGGTCTACCTGAGCGGGAACGGTTCCCCCCACTCGGTCTGCGTGGTGGCGGGCATGTGCATGGAAAGGCTGCTGGGCGTGGAAGCCAGCAGCTCGCTGCCCGCCGTCCTCAACCGCCACGCGCCCTTCAACGCGAACGGCGTCTACCGCCCGGAGGAGATGCTCCTCATCTGCCCGGCGCAGACCGGTCGGACGACGGGCCCGATCGAAAGCGCGCGCCTCGCGCGGGCGGCGGGGATCCCCGTGCTCTGCACGACCCTGTCGCCCGGCGGCGCCCTCGCGCGGGAGTGCGACATCGTCATCGAAAAGCCCACCGGCTTCGAGGAGTCCTTCCCCGAGAGCAGGGGGCATGTGGCGTCGATGGTGATCCTGCTGCTCTGCGCGGTGGAGGCGGCCCGCGCGCTCGGGCGGCTGGACGCGGACGAATACCGCCGCTGGATGGACGGCTTTGAGCGGCTGCCCGAAAGCTGCGGCCGCGCGGCCGACGCCGCGAAGGCGTGGTACGCCGATCACCGCGGGATGATGCTCGCGGCGGACGCCTACCGCTTCGTGGGGTACGGCCCCTGCTACGGGACGCTCCAGGAGTCCTGCCTGAAGATCCTCGAGACCACCCGCAGGCCCTCGATGGCCTACGAGCTGGAGGAGTTCCTCCACGGCAGCGGCTACGGCGTGAAGGAGGACTCGGTCGTCTTTTTCGTCTGTGCCGAGGACGGCCCCGAGCGGGAACGGGCGCGGGAGATCTACCGGTGGTTCGCGAAAAAGAGTAAAAACTGCGTGCTCGTCTGTTCGGGGCGTACCCCCGGGCGGCAGCCCAACTGGCTGGTCAGCGACTTTCTCGACCTGCCCTTTTTGAGCGCGGTCGAGTATCTCGTCCCCTTCCAGGTGCTGAGCCACCTGACGGCGCGGGAGCTGGGCCTCAGCACCCTGACGCAGGCCTACCCGGAAATTTTCACCGAGCTGCACGCGATCGTGGAGGCTTAAAGAAGGAATCGAAAAAGGAGCGGCGCCCGCGGGCGCCGCTCCTTTTAATCATTGTGTCACTCGGGCGCGCCGGGCTCCGAAAAATGGCGCGAGGCGTTCCGCGCGACCTTCAGGAGCATCTGGGAAAAGATGGCGCGTTCGATATCGGTCAGCCCGGAGGCGAGCTCGTCCATCCAGTCGTCGCCGATTTTTTGGAGAAAGGGGCAGACGTCGCGGGCGCGGTCGGTGGGGAGGACGTCGAACGCGCGCCCGTCGCCCGAGACGGCCCGCCGCCGCACATAGCCCTGCGCCTCCAGCCGGGAGAGGGTCTTGGCGACGGTGCTCTTATCCATATCGAGCAGGGCGCAGAACTGGTTCTGCGCCGCCCCGCCGGTCTCGCAGGCGATCAGGAGGAAGGGCACCTGCCCGCTTGTGAGCCCGAGCGGCTCGACCCGGCCGTTCAAATACATCTGCGTCTTGCGGTGGACCAGGGAGATCAGCTTGAGGAGGTTGGGCTGCGGGTCGCCGGACATAGGCATCGTCCTTTTCAATCAAGTTTCCAGTGCAACCTTATTTTAATTGCCCCTGTCGGGAAAGTCAAGAAAATAACCGCTTGACAATTAAATTTATCTGGCTTAGAATAGACCAGTCGGAAAGATTAAACAAAAAAAATTGAGATTTTTGGCTTTCAATCGTTGCAAAGCCAACGATCCGGGAGGGAACAGATTGGGAAAGAACCTTGACGTCCGGGAGGGCCGGACGGAAGGGGCGGCTGCCGCGGGCGAGCGGCGGGACCTGCCCGCTGAAAACAAGATGGGAGTCATGCCCGTCAACCGCCTGCTCATCTCGATGTCGCTGCCGATGATGGTGTCGATGCTCGTGCAGGCGCTTTACAACATCGTGGACAGCATGTTCGTGGCGCGGCTGAGCGAGAACGCCCTGACCGCCGTCTCGCTCGCCTTCCCGGCGCAGAGCCTGATGATCGCCGTGGGTACCGGCACGGGCGTGGGCATCAACGCCCTGCTCTCCAAAAGCCTGGGGGAGAAAAACTTCGAGCTTGCCAACAAGACCGCCGACAACGGCGTTTTCCTGGCGGTTATGAGCTTTTTGGCATTCGCGCTGGGCGGGATTTTCCTGACGCGGCCCTTCTTCCTGCTCCAGACGGGCAACGCCGCGATCGTCGAGGACGGCGTTTCCTACCTGACGATCTGTTGCGTCTGCTCCTTCGGGCTCTTCGGGCAGGTCACGCTGGAAAAGCTGCTCCAGTCGACCGGGCGCACCTTCTATACTATGATCACGCAGGGCACCGGCGCGATCATCAACATCATCCTCGACCCGATCATGATCTTCGGCCTGCTGGGCTGCCCGCGCATGGGCGTCGCGGGCGCGGCGATCGCCACCGTCATCGGCCAGATCGTCGCGGCGGCGCTCGCCCTCTGGTTCAACCTGCGCAAAAACCACGAGATCGCCCTCTCCCGGCGGATCCTGCGCCCCGAGGGCCGCGTCGTTCGCAAGATCTATTCGGTCGGGCTTCCCTCGATCGTCATGGCCTCCATTGGCTCGGTGATGACCTTCGGCATGAATAAGATCCTCATCGCCTTCACCTCGACCGCCACGGCGGTGTTCGGCGTCTACTTCAAGCTCCAGAGCTTCGTCTTCATGCCCACCTTCGGGCTCAACAACGGCATGGTGCCGATCATCTCCTACAACTTCGGCGCGCGCAAGCCTGACCGCATGAAACAGACCATCCGGCTGAGCGTCCTGTACGCGGTCGGCATGCTGACCTTCGGACTCGTGATCTTCTGGCTCTTCACCCCGCAGCTGCTTTCAATCTTCAACGCCTCCGAGACGATGCTCGCCATCGGCGTGCCCGCCCTGCGGATCATCAGCCTGAGCTTCCTCTTCGCCGGGTTCTGCATCATTACCCTTTCGGTCTGCCAGGCGCTCGGGCACGGCCTGCTCAGCCTCACCGTCTCGGTCGTCCGCCAGCTGGTCGTGCTGCTGCCCTCCGCCTTCCTCCTCGCCCGGTTCGGCGGGCTCTCGGCGGTGTGGTGGGCCTTCCCCTTCGCGGAGCTCTTTTCGCTGACCCTTTGCGTGATCTACATGCGCCACCTCTACCGCTCCGAAATCAAGCCGCTCGAGGGAAGCGCGGCGGAGGGCTGATTGCCTGAAAATTCACCGCATCAGCGCGGAAAAATTGGCGGAGAAACGATTGCATCCGTCATGGAGAAACTGGTATAATGGACGCGGAACCCCCCAATAATTTATTATGAGGAGAGAGAATTCACTATGGGTAAGAAACTTGCCGCACTGCTGCTCGCCGGCTGCCTGCTGCTCGCCGCCGCGGGATGCGGCGCGAAGGACGTTCTCGAAGACGTGGGCACCGAGATCAAGGCGGACGGCCGCGCGCACGGCCAGACGACCTCCCATTCGGAAGGGGAGACCGCGAAGACCGCGTTCTTTGAGTACACGGTCAACTCCGCGCGCATGGAGCCGGAGATCGAGGACTATACCCCCACCGACCCGAACCACACCTTTGTGGTGGTCAACATTACCGTGAAGAACACCTTTGAGGACGACGCGAAGATCCCCATGTTCTATACCGACTTCACCCTGACCTGGGACGGCATGGGAGATACGACGGTCTATCCCGAATCGGAGTTCGCCGAGGGACAGCTCCCCGACGAGTATGAGCTCTTCAAGGGCGAGAGCCGCACGGGCGACCTGATCTTTGTCGCCCCGGCCGACGCGAAGGGCTTCAGCCTCCGGTATATCGAAGTCTGGGACGACGATTTCGAGGGGAACAGCTACTTCATCCCCTTCTCCGTGGGCTGAACGGGATTTTAAATTAAAAGCTGACGCGGCGGGATGTTCCGCCGCCGGAAAGGATGGGAACGATGCTCGAACAGATTCGTGAAGAGGCGCGCCGCGCGGTGCTGGAGCTGCTGCCGCAGGCGCGGCTCCAGCGGGGAGACATCCTGGTGGTCGGCTGCTCGACGAGCGAGGTGGCGGGGGAGCGGATCGGCTCCGCCTCCAACACCGATATCGCGGCGGCGATCTTTGAGGGCGTCCACCCCGTGCTCGCGCGGGCGGGCATCTTTTTGGCGGCGCAGTGCTGCGAGCACCTCAACCGCGCGCTCATCCTCGAGCGGGAGGCGGCGCGCCTCTACCGGCTCGAGCCGGTGAACGTGGTGCCCCAGCCCAAGGCGGGCGGCTCCTTTGCCACAGCCGCGTGGGCGGGCTTCGATGCCCCCGTCGCGGTCGAGCATGTCCGCGCGAAGGCGGGCATCGACATCGGCGACACGCTGATCGGCATGCACCTGTGCGAGGTCGCGGTGCCGGTGCGCATCCAGGTGAAGCGCATCGGCGAGGCGAACGTCGTCTGCGCGCGCACCCGCCCCAAGTTTATCGGCGGCGCCCGCGCCCACTACGACGAGGACCTGCTGTAACCAAAAAAGCCGCCCTCTTGGGCGGCTTTTTTCTTTGCGGGGATCAAAACGGCCGCCCCGCGGGCGGCCGTCTGTCTGTGCCTTATGGCCCGCCGGGGGCAGGGGCCTCACTGGTTATCCAGCTCGTCGATCTCCTGCTCGAGGGCGGCGATGCTGCTCTCCCATTTGGTGATCTCGTCCTGATTGCCATGCGTTTCGGCGCGGCGCAGGCCGAGCTTGTAAATGGTGAGACGGCTTTTCATGCTGGATAGGTTCTTTGTGGTGGACATGGGAAAACACCTCGCATTTCCATTCAACGGTTCCGTTGCGTACAGCGGCCCTCCTGCACTCCACCGCGAAAAATCCTGCACAAAAGGGCGCTTCGCCCTGCTGGGATTCCCGGAAGATGCCGACCGCCTCCATTCGTTCAACAGTATCAATGATAGCACAAATCCGCATAAAATGCAAGTCTGCGGGGATTCTGCTGCAAAATGGAGGCGCGCGCAGGGAGGAATTGACAAAGGGGGCGGGTTGTGCTAAGATATATTTGTAGCAACATGCGCATTTGAAAACTGAATCGCCCCGGGGGAGTAGTCGGCACGTTCGGTGCAGTTAAATCAACATCTTGGGCCATTTGGCCGTGGTTTAACTTGAAATGACAAGACCTGTGTTTCGTTTTCCGGAACACAGGTCTTTTTTGTTTGGCGGCGGGGCAAGATAAATCAGGAAAAGGGGAGTTGCAAATGGAATTTCTGCTGCGCGGCGTCACGGCCATCACCTGGCAGCAGCTGGTCATGTATGCGATCGGCGGGCTGCTCATCTATCTGGCGATCGAAAAGGGGTTCGAGCCCGCCCTGCTCATGCCGATGGGCTTCGGCGCGATCCTTGTGAACCTGCCCTTCTCCGGGGTGCTCGACCAGGTGCTCCAGGGCGGCATCCCCGCGCCGGGCATCATCCAGTGGCTCTTCCAGACGCTGATCGACGCGTCGGAGGCGCTGCCCATCCTGCTCTTCATCGGCATCGGCGCGATGATCGACTTCGGGCCGCTGCTCTCCAACCCCAAGATGATGATCTTCGGCGCGGCGGCCCAGTTCGGTATCTTCTTCACCTTCTCGCTCGTGACCCTGCTCGGGCCGTGGTTCGGCTTCACCCTCGCGGACGCGGCCTCGATCGGCATCATCGGCGCGGCCGACGGCCCCACCTCGATCCTCGTCTCGAAGATTTTTGGCACCCCCTATTTCGGGGCGATCGCGGTGGCGGCCTACTCCTATATGGCGCTCGTGCCGATCGTCCAGCCGTTTGCCATCCGCCTCGTCACCACCCGGAAGGAACGCCGCATCCGGATGCCCTACCACCCCAAGGACGTGACCCGGAGGACCCGCATCCTCTTCCCGATCCTCGTGACGGTCATCGCCGGGCTGGTCGCGCCGATGTCGGTGGCGCTCGTGGGCTTTCTGATGTTCGGCAACCTGCTGCGGGAATGCGGGGTGCTCAATTCCCTTTCCCAGACGGCGCAGAACGAGTTCGCCAACATCATCACGCTGCTGCTGGGGCTGACGATCTCCTTCTCGATGCAGGCGGACGCCTTCGTGACCCCACAGACGCTGGTCATCATGCTGCTGGGGCTGGCGGCCTTCGTGATGGACACGATCGGCGGCGTGCTCTTCGCGAAGCTCATGAACGTCTTTCTGCCCGAGGGGAAAAAGATCAACCCGATGATCGGCGCGGCGGGCATCTCCGCCTTCCCGATGTCGGCGCGCGTCGTCCAGAAGATGGCGCTCAAGGAGGATAACCAGAACCACCTGCTCATGCATGCGATCGGCGCGAACGTCTCGGGGCAGATCGGATCGGTCATCGCGGGCGGGATCCTGCTCTATCTCGTCCCGCTCTTCCTGTAAGGAGGCTGTGAAATGGAAAACTTCATCATTTCCCTGGAGATCATGGGCCTTGGCATGGCGGGCATCTTCGCCGTCATGCTCCTCATCATGGGGCTGGTGGCGCTGCTGGCGAAGTTCGGCGGCAAAAAACCGGAGGAATAGAACCCGCGGGCGCGTTCCGGCGCGCCCCGGCGCCGGTCCGCAAGGAGAAGGAGGCCACCGTGGCGGAGCTGGGAATGGTTCCGCCGCCGGCGCTTTCGGGGCGGATGCTCCTGCTCGGGCTGGCGGCGATGGCCGTGGAATATGTTAAGCGGGGGGAGTGACCCCGCGCAAAAAGGGCGGACGGCCAGAGGCCGTCCGCCCTTTTGGTTTTGAGGGTTAAAATTTCTTGCGCAGCATGGTAAAATCAAAGAAGTCGGTATAGAACTCCAGCGAACGCAGCACCGGGCGGCTCAGCTTGCAGAAGCCGACCTCGTCGAGCAGGAGCAGCGCGTCCCCGTCCGGGACGCCGAGCTTCTGCCGGATGGCGGGAGTGGCGTTGGTGGCCGAGACGCGGGCGATGTCGGTGACGACGATCAGCCCGCAGTGGCGGTCGAGGATATCGAAGATCGGCTCCGACCAGTCGATGTCGGCGTAGCTCATGCCGTCGAAGAGGGAGAGCGCCAGGTAGTCGACCGAGTAGATGACGGGGATGCTGCCGGCGAGCACCCGCTTTTCGCAGACGATCACGCCCGCGCCCACGTCGATCTGGAGCTTTTCGGCGAGCTCCTCGTCGGCGTATTCGACCCGCAGGGAGATGCTGTCGCTGTGGGGGGTGTAGCCCGCGGCGCGTATGAGCTCGTTATATTCGAACTTGAGGTCGAGGCGGCTGGTGAGGTTGACAATCTCGCGGTTGATGACGGTCCCGATGCCGCGCACCCGCTCGATGAGCCCCTCCCGCTCGAGGTCGGAGAGGGCGTCGCGGATGACGGTGCGGCTGACGCCGAGCCGTTCGGACAGCTCCACCTCGCTGGGCAGCCGGTCCGCCTGCTGGAAAACGCCCTCCGAGAGCTCCCGGATAAGCAGCGCGCTGACCTGCGTGGACATCAGCTTTCCCCCGAGGTGGGGCAGTTCGTATTCTGCTGGCATGGCCGATTCCCTCTTTCCTGCGAAATCGCCCGCATGGCGGACGGGCGCGACTGTGAGAACTCACAATCCGCCTCAAACTATTTTATGGAAAATGAATCTTGCTTTCATACTTTAAATAGGATATCATTATGAAGTAATAAGTATGACTTATACGCGAAACACACAAAAACTTTCCACAATCGCCGGGTTTGGAAGAAGTATATGTTCAATTATACTCGATATTTGTCAAAAACACAAGCGGCGATTGCAAAAATCTTCTGGAGGCAGTATTATGTTAGAGAAGACAACTTTCGCGCTCAGGGGCCATATTCTGCATACGCCGACCCCGCGGGCGATTGTCTGCATGCCGGAAAGCTACCTCGTCTGCGAGGAAGGGAAGACCGCCGGCGTTTTTACCGAGCTGCCCGAGCGGTTCAAGGGGATTCCCGTCGAGGACTGCGGGGACAGGCTGGTCATCCCCGGGCTCGTCGACCTGCACCTGCACGCGCCCCAGTATTCCTTCCGGGCGCTGGGCATGGACCTCGAGCTGCTCGACTGGCTGAACACCCACACCTTCCCCGAGGAGGCCAAATACGCCGATCCCGCCTACGCCGGGAGGGCCTACCGCATCTTCGCGGACGACCTGGCGGCCTCCCCGACCACCCGGGCGGCGGTGTTCGGGACGATCCACCGCCCCGCGACCGAGCTGCTGATGGACCTCATTGAGGAGACGGGCGTCAGGGCGCTGGTGGGCAAGGTCAACATGGACCGCAACAGCCCCGACATCCTGCGGGAGGAGAGCGCGGCCGCCTCGCTCGAGGACACCGCGCGGTGGATCTCCGAGACGAAGGGGAAGTACAGGAACGTCGCCCCGATCCTCACCCCGCGCTTCACCCCCTCCTGCACCGACGAGCTGATGGAGGGCCTCGGAAAGCTTCAGAGGGAGACGGGCCTTCCGGTGCAGTCCCACCTGTCGGAGAACTTCTCCGAGATCGCGTGGGTGAAGGAGCTCTGCCCCTGGTCAGGCTGCTACGGCGGCGCCTACGACCGGTTCGGCCTCTTCGGCGGGGACGCCCCGACGATCATGGCCCACTGCGTGCACAGCACCGGGGAGGAGATCGACCTCATGCAGGCGCGCGGCGTCTTCATCGCACACTGCGCCCAGTCGAACACGAACCTCGCATCGGGCGTCGCGCCGGTGCGCGCCTACCTCGACCGCGGCATGAAGGTCGGGCTCGGCACCGACATCGCGGGCGGCTTTTCGCTCTCCGTCTTCCGCGCGATGGCGGACGCGGTGCAGGCCTCCAAGCTGCGCTGGCGGCTGCTCGACGATTCCCTCCGGCCGCTGACCGTGCCGGAGGCGTTCTACCTCGGCACCAAGGGCGGCGGGGAATTCTTCGGGAAGGTCGGCTCCTTCGAGGAGGGGTACGAGTTCGACGCGGTCGTGCTCGACGACAGCGGCTTCCCGCATCCGCAGGCGCTCACCCCGGTGGAGCGGCTGGAGCGGATCCTCTACCTGGACGACGGGCGCTGCGTGCGCGGCAAATATGTCGCGGGCGCGCGCGTCAGATAAAACAGATCGGAACCCATGCCTGTCAGGACATTCCCCCGGCCGCCCGTGGCGGCGGAACAGTTTTTGTATGGGCGCGCGGAAGCGGACGGACCACCCGAGGCCGCGCATCTCATAGAAGCAGTCCGGCCGGAGGGCCGGAAACCATTCGCGCCGTGCGGCTGCGGCAATGCCGCGCGGCCAGATGCAAACTGTGAGGAGGTAATTCAATGACACAGACAAAAGAGAAGGGGTTCTTTGAGCGCTATTTTGAGCTCGAAAAGAACCACACCAACGTGAAGACCGAGGTGCTGGCCGGCTTCACGACCTTCGTGGCGATGGCGTACATCATCGTCGTCAACCCGACCATGCTCGCCGACCCCTTCAACATCATGGGACAGGCGGAATACGCCGCGCAGGTCCAGAACGGCGTATTCTTTGCAACCTGCCTGATCTCCTTCTTCGGCACCTTCCTGATGGCGATGTACGCGAAGGTCCCCTTTGCGCAGGCACCCGGCATGGGGCTCAACGCCTTCTTCGCCTACACGGTGGTCCTCACCATGGGTTATACCTACGGACAGGCGCTGGCAATCGTCTTCATCTCCGGCATCCTGTTCATCCTCATCACGGCGGTCGGCTTCCGCGAGGCGGTCGTCAAGGCGATCCCGCACTGTGTGCGCGGAGCGATCAGCGCCGGTATCGGCCTCTTCCTCGCGCTCATCGGGCTTAAGAACGCGGGTCTCGTGGTCTCCAACTCGTCCACCCTCGTGGCGCTCGTCGACTTCTCCAAGATGGGCGATCCCGAGCTGCACGGGCTGATCTGCTCCGCAATCGTCGCGCTTATCGGCCTCGTCGTGATCGGCGCGCTGCACGCCCGCAACATCAAGGGCTCGATCATCATCGGCATCGTCGTGGCGACGATCGTCGGCATTCCGCTCGGTGTGACCTCCTTCCACGGCTTCTCGCTCGACGTTGGCCGGCAGTTCTCCGACTTCGTCAACGTCTCCCTCTTCAAGATGGACTTCGGCGGGCTCTTCGCGGGCGCGACGAACATCTTCCAGATGATCTTTACCCTCGTGATGATCGTCATCTCCTTCTCGCTTGTCGACATGTTCGACACGATCGGCACCCTGCTGGGCACCGCCCGCCAGGCCAAGATGCTCGACGATAAGGGCGAGATGCCCCGCATGCGTGAAGCCATGATGTCCGACGCGATCGCGACCACCGTGGGCGCCTGCCTGGGCACCTCCACCGCGACGACCTTCGTCGAGTCGAGCACCGGCATCGCCGAGGGCGGCCGCACGGGACTCACCTCCCTGACCACCTCGATCCTCTTCCTCGCGTCGATCATCATCGCCCCGATCGTCGGCATCATCCCCAGCGCTGCGACCGCTCCGGCGCTCGTCTTCGTTGGCGTGCTGATGCTCAGCTCGATCAAGGACCTCGACTTCTCGGACATGTCCGAGGCGATCCCCTCCTTCGTGACGGTTTCCTTCATGCCGTTCACCTATTCGATCGCCAACGGCATCGCGTTCGGCCTGTTCACCTACGTGCTCATCAAGCTGCTCTCCGGCAAATACAAGGAGATCAAGCCCTTCACCGTGGTCCTCGTCATCCTCTTCGTACTCCGTTTCGCGTTCATGACGACCGGCTGATTGCCGCCGTCCCGTGCTTTTGCCTCCCGCCGCGGGCGGGAGGCAAAAGCACCTTGTTTATCCCCGCTGGTGCGGTTCTGTTTTTTTCTCGCCGGAATAGTATTACTTATGACTAATGAACACCCTGCCGCGCTGCGCGGCTTGCCGTTATAAATCGATCCCTCTAATTTATTCGCAAGGAGGCTTGTCATATGGGAATCGGAAAGAGCATCACCCGCGTGGACGCATACGAGAAAGTGACCGGCGGGGCCAAATACACCGACGATTTGCGCCCCGCGAACTGCCTGGTCGCCAAGGTCGTGCGCAGCACGATCGCCAACGGGCTGGTGAAATCGTTCGACCTCTCGGAGGCGGAGAAGGTCCCCGGCGTGGTGAAGATCGTCACCTGCTTCGATTCGCCGCAGATTCAGTACCCCACCCCCGGCCATCCCTGGTCGGTCGAACCCGCGCACCAGGACGTCGCCGACCGCATGCTGCTCAACCGGCGGGTGCGCATCTACGGCGACGACATCGCCGCGGTCGTCGCGGAGGACGAAGTGGCCGCTTCCTGCGCCGCGCGGCTCATCCGCGTGGAGTATGAGGAGTACCCGGCCGTCACCACCGTCGAGCAGGCGCTCGCGCCCGACGCGCCGGTCATCCACGAGGAGCGCCCCGACAACCTGCTGGCGCACAGCCGTTTCACGATCGGCGAGGGGGACTTCGACGAGATCGTGAAGGCGGACCCCTCCCTGCGGGTCTTCGAGGGGGAGTACGACACCCAGGCGGTCCAGCACTGCCACATCGAGGTGCCCGTCTCCTACGCCTATATGGAAAAGGGGCGGGTCGTCGTCGTCTCCTCCACCCAGATCCCCCACATCGTCCGCCGCGTCTGCGGACAGGCGCTGGGCATCCCGTGGGGGAAGATCCGCGTCATCAAGCCCTATATCGGCGGCGGCTTCGGCAACAAGCAGGAGGTCCTCTACGAGCCGCTCAACGCCTTTTTGACGATGCAGGTGGGCGGGCGCCCGGTCAAGATCGAGCTTTCGCGCGAGGAGACCTTCTCCTGCACCCGCACCCGCCACGCGATCAAATTCAAGCTCAAAACCGCCGTGCGCCCCGACGGCCGGCTCGTGGCGCGCAAGTTCGAGGCGTGGTCCAACCAGGGCGGCTACGCCTCCCACGGCCATGCGATCGTGGCGAACGCCTCCAACGCCTACCGGCACCTCTACCAGGATGAAAAGGTGCTCGACGCGGACGCCTATACCGTCTATACGAACCTGCCGTCGGGCGGCGCGATGCGCGGCTACGGCATCCCGCAGGTCGACTTCGCGATGGAGGCCCACATGGACGACATCGCGCGGGGGCTGGGGCTCGACCCGGTCGAGCTGCGCGAGAAGAACTGCATGAAGCCCGGCTACGTCGACCCGGGCACCGGCATCACCTGCTATTCGAGCGGGCTGCTCGCCTGCATCGAAAAGGGCAAGGCGCACATCCATTGGGACGAAAAGCGCGCGGCCTACCGCGGCCAGACCGGCCCCGTCCGGCGCGGGGTGGGCATGGCGCTCTTCAGCTACAAGACGGGCGTCTACCCGATCTCGCTCGAGACGGCGAGCGCGCGGCTCATCCTTAACCAGGACGGCTCGGCGCAGCTCCAGATGGGCGCGACCGAGATCGGCCAGGGCGCCGACACCGTCTTCACCCAGATGGCCGCCGAGACGACGGGCATCCGGCTGGAGGACATCCACATCGTCACGGTGCAGGACACCGACGTGGCCCCCTTCGACACGGGCGCCTACGCCTCCCGCCAGACCTATGTGAGCGGCATGGCGGTCAAAAAGACCGCCGAGAAGTTTAAGGCCCGCATCCTCGACTACGCGGCCTACCTCAAAAAGCGCCCGGCCGACACGATGGACCTGCGGGACAGCGCGGTGGTGGACGCGCACACCGGCGAAAAGCTCGTCGAGCTCGCCGACCTCGCGATGGAGGCGTTCTACAGCCTCGACCGCTCGGTACATATCACGGCGGAGGAGACCTACCACTGCAAGGACAACACCTTCTCGTTCGGCTGCTGCTTCGCGGAGGTGGAGGTCGACATCCCGCTGGGCAAGGTGAAGGTGCTCGACATCATCAACGTCCATGACAGCGGCGTGCTCATCAACCCGCAGCTCGCCGAGGCGCAGGTCCACGGCGGCATGAGCATGGGGCTCGGCTACGCGCTGGGCGAGCAGCTCCGCTTCGACGACCGCGGCCGCCCGCTCAACGGCAACCTGCTTGACTACAAGCTGCCCACCGCGATGGACACCCCGGAGCTTAACGTCGGCTTTGTGGAGACGATCGACCCGAGCGGGCCGTATGGAAACAAATCGCTCGGCGAGCCGCCGGCCATCCCGCCGGCCCCCGCCATCCGCAACGCGGTGCTCAACGCGACGGGCGTGGCGGTCGACAGCCTGCCGCTGAACCCGCAGAAGCTGGTCGAACAGTTCACCGCCGCCGGGCTCATCCAATAGAGGGGAGGACGAAGGGATGTACGATATCGAGAAAATCCACCTGGCAAAGAGCGTCCCCGACGCGATCGCGGCGCTTGTGAAGGACCCGTCCGCCGTCGTCATCTGCGGCGGCAGCGACGTGCTCGTCAAGATCCGCGAGGGCAAGCTCGCGGGCTGCTCGCTCGTGAGCATCCACGGCATCCGGGAGCTGGAGGGCGTCTCGCTCGAGCCGGACGGCACGATCGTCATCGGCCCGGCGACCACCTTTTCCCACGTCACCAACGACCCGCTGGTCGAAGAGCACCTGCCCGCGCTCGGCGACGCGGTCGACCAGGCGGGCGGACCGCAGCTGCGGAACATCGGCACGATCGGCGGCAACGTCTGCAACGGCGTGACGAGCGCGGACAGTGCCTCGACGTTGCTGACGCTGAACGCCGAGCTCGAGCTCACCGGCCCGAACGGCGTGCGCCGGGTGAAGCTGGAAAATTTCTACCGCGGCCCTGGGAAGGTCGACCTCGCGCACGGCGAGCTGCTGACCGCCATCCGGATCGCGAAGGCGGACTACGACGGCTTCGGCGGCCACTACATCAAATACGCGCAGCGCAACGCGATGGACATCGCGACGCTCGGCTGCGCGGTTCATGTGAAGCTCACGGCGGACAGATCCGCCGTGGAGGAGCTGCGGCTGGCGTTTGGCGTCGCCGCGCCCACTCCCATCCGCTGCCATAAGGCGGAGGAGCTGGCGCGCGGGCGGAAAATCGGGTCGGACCTCTTCCAGACGGTGGCGGAGGCGGCCGCCGGGGAGGTCAATCCCCGCACGAGCTGGCGCGCCTCGAAGGAGTTCCGCCTCCAGCTTGTGCGCGAACTCAGCCGGCGCGCCCTGAAACAGGCGATCATCCATGCGGGAGGTGCGGTAGAATGCTGAAATTGATTCAGATGACGGTCAACGACAAACCGGTCGAGCTGGCGGTCGACGAGCGGGAGAGCCTGCTCGACACGCTGCGCAACCGCCTGGGGCTCACAAGCGTCAAGCGCGGCTGCGAGGTCGGCGAATGCGGCGCCTGCACCGTGCTGGTGGACGGCGAGGCGATCGACAGCTGCATCTACCTGACTGTGTGGGCGGAGGGGAAACACATCCTCACCGTCGAGGGCCTGCGCGGCCCGAACGGGGAGCTGTCCCCCATCCAGCAGGCGTTCATCGAGGAGGCGGCGGTCCAGTGCGGCTTCTGCACGCCGGGACTCATCATGACGGCGGTGGAGATTGTCGGCACCGGCAAAAAGTACAGCCGCGAGGAGCTGCGCAAGCTCATCTCCGGCCACCTCTGCCGCTGCACCGGCTATCAGAATATCCTCAACGCGATGGAACGGATCGTCAATGAGACCTACAGGGTCGTCGGGAAATAACCTGTTGATCCGGTCCCGGGCGGCCCCGCCGCGCCGGCGGCGGGGCCG
>NZ_JANFZX010000038.1:0-27535 GCF_024461615.1 Anaerotruncus sp. DFI.9.16 | reverse complement strand
GCGCGACGGCCGCTCGCGGGCGCTCCGCCCCGCGCCCCCGGCTTGAGTCCGCTACGCGGACCCGGCCCCATGGGCCGGCACGCTAAGCGGCCCGCACCCCGCCCCCGGCCCTGCGGGCCGGATTCTCTATAAGGTTGGCCTACGGCCAAATCCTTGGCCCCCAAGCCGCGACGGCCTGCGGCCTTAAAGGTCGCGGCCCCGCGCCACGGATCGAAGGACCAGTCTACAGCAACCCATCAGCCGCCGCGCCGCAGGCGCAACGCCTCTGCCCGAGAGCCTCAGGAGCCGTACCGGGCGTGCGCACGGGGAGGCATACTCCCAACGACAAGTGCCGCAGCACGCGCTTTGCCTTGTCAAAACGCGGGGTCAGTTGCGGTCAGGGGCCGCAACTGACGTGCGCCTCGACGCCTCTGCCGAAGAGCCTCCGGAACGCTCTTACCGGTGCGTCCGGGGAGACGGTACGGGGGTGCTTCCCCTCGACAAATACTGCAAGCACCCGCCAGGTGGGGGCACACGGGGGAGGGCGGCTCGCCCTCCGCCCGTGAGGCGCACGCGCTTTTGCTTGTCAAAACGCGGGGTCAGTTGCGGTCAGGGGCCGCAACTGACGTGCGCCTCAACGCCTCTGTCGGCGAGCCCCCGGAACGCTCTTACCGGTGCGTCCGGGGAGATACGACCTTCCCCGGGCGGCGCGCAGCGCCCACGGGGGCGGAAAACAACGTCCGTCCCGGGCGTTTGCGCGCAAAGCGCGCATGCGCGGCGCAGCCGCGCAGTTTTCCGCTTCCTTGTGGGAGCGGCGAGGCAAAACCAGAAGAAAGGATGCGAACCGCGATGGCCGAGCAGAAAAAGGGTCGCTGGAAGTGGCGGCTCACGGTGGTCGTCGCCGTGGCAGTCGTGGGCGCGCTCCTCTATCTGACCTGGCGGTACTACCCGGTGATCAAGGGCCTTATGGAGCCGGAGAATATGGCCCGCTTCCAGGAGAAGCTGCAATCCTTCGGCATGCTCGGCGTGCTGGCGCTCATCGGGATCCAGACGGTGCAGGTGGCCTCGGGCGTCATCCCCGCACTGCCCATCCAGATCGCGGCGGGACTCACCTACGGGGCGTTCGGCGGCCTGTTCGTCTGCCTGGCCGGGATTTTCATCGGCAGTACGATTGTCTTCCTCGCCGTCAAGCGGTACGGCCAGCCCGTCGTCGACCGGATGTTCCCCAGGGAAAAGCAGGAGAAGCTCTCCTTCCTGCGGGACGCCGGCAAGCTGGGGAAGATCGTCTTTATCCTCTACCTCATCCCCGCGATGCCCAAGGACGTCTTCACCTATCTCGCCGCCCTCACCCCGCTCGACTTTAAACGCTTCATCCTGATTTCAATGGTCGCGCGCGCCCCGATGATTTTATGCGACACCTTCGCGAGCGGCACCCTCATCGAGGGTGATTACCGGAAATCCACCGTCATATTTTGCATCGCCGCCGCGATCGGCGTCTGCGGCATGATCTTCAGTCCCAAAATTTTGCAAAAGCTCCGCGACCGAAAACAAAAATAGCAAAAGGCCCGCCGATGGCGGGCCTTTTAAATAGGGCGATTTTCCCCTAACGGGAACTCATATTTCTGTTACAATCCTGTTGGAGGTGACAGCTTTGGATCGCAACCGCATTAAATGCCGCCTGTCCTGTAACGAACAGCTGCTTCGACAGGCACTTGACAAGCCAAGCCGAAAACTGCTTCTGCGCATCATCGACGACCTAAGCCTCTTATCCGAACTGGAGAGCGAGAAAGCCTATCGCGACGGCATCCGGCAGGGAATTCACCTCATGTCTGATGAGGATGTTTAGCCCGCCCAGAAGCTAAGGGGACTTTTATCGCATCCCTTCGGGACGCTTTAGGGGAGCCGCCTTCGGCGGCATGGATTGCCGGGACCCGCCCCGGCAGGCGGGCCGACTTCTTGCGCGCCCAAGAAGTCGGCGGAAGAAGGGCGCTCAAGGGGGGCTCGCTTGAAGAAGATGGGGGCGCAAAGCTCGCCCCCCTTGAGAATCCCCCCACCGCTCACGTTCAGCCAACCGCGTATTGAAGGCTGATGCAGTCGCACCCGTCGTTCCTCTCTATTGGGAGCGCCTGCAACCTGAATTGTGCCTACAGCTGGTGTACCTGTGGGGAGTGACGGTAGTCTGCGGGTCATGGCAAGGTACTCCAGGGGATCCCTAAGGGGGCGGTGGAGCCCCCTTAGGCGTCCTTCTTTGGGTACTTTCTTTGACGCAAAGAAAGTACCTCGCTGTCGGTCGACTACCGACAAGCTGCGCCGCTTCCCGAGCGGCAAATCTAAGGAAAGCTCCGCCGCTCCCCGAGCGGCAAATCACTTCGCCGCTGCAAGCTCCCCTGTGTTTTCGATCTCGGAGATCATATCCACGCGGACCTGATGGCGGCCGCCCTCATAGGTGGCGCCCAGCCACTCGTCCACGATCATCTTCGCGGTCTCGACGCCGATGACCCGCGCGCCGAAGGCGATGATGTTCGAGTTGTTGTGCTGCTTTGAGAGCTTGGCCGAATAGGGCTCGCTGCACACGCAGGCGCGGATGCCCTTGACCTTGTTGGCGGCCAGCGAGATGCCCACGCCGGTGCCGCAGATGAGCACGCCGCCGTCGACCTCGCCCGCGGCCACCAGCTTCGCGACCTTGTAGCCGCTGACGGGGTAGTTGAACCGCTCGGTGCTGTTGG
Source organism: Anaerotruncus sp. DFI.9.16 (assembly GCF_024461615.1). NCBI lineage: Bacteria > Bacillati > Bacillota > Clostridia > Eubacteriales > Oscillospiraceae > Anaerotruncus > Anaerotruncus sp. DFI.9.16. The sequence goes on along the minus strand of NZ_JANFZX010000038.1, from coordinate 24,830 downwards.
TGCCGACGTCGACGACCTCGATGCCCTTCTCCTCGAGATAGGCCTTGATCTCCCGTTTCATCTCGACCGCGACGTGGTCGTTTCCAATGGCAAGTTTCATGGGGGTTCCTCCAATCTGAAATTACAAGCCCGGGCCCGCGCGAAAAACCGCGCTGCCCGGGCCGTCTTTTGTTTCGTTACAGGTAGCTGGGGTCCGCCAGCCGCTTTTCGGCGTAGATGGCCGCGCCGACCGGGCCGTTGGCCTGGTTGGGACGCGAATAGCGGAGGTCGAGCGTCCGCTCGGGGTAGGGCTTGCGAGCGTAGCGGTGCACCGCTTCCTCCAGCGCGCCGCGCGGGAAGCCCTCCATCTGGAGCAGGCCGCCCCCCAGGATGATGCAGTCTGGGTCGAAGAGGTTGGCCTCCGCTGCGACCGCCTGTCCCATGCCCTCGAGGAAGTCCTGCATGACGCAGGAATCCATGTGCCGGGCGAAAAGCTGGTTGATCGGGGTGCCGGGGAAATGCTGCGCCTGGATCCGTTCGAGCGCGATGCCCGAGACGACCGTCTCCATACAGCTCACATTGCCGCACATGCACACCCGCTTGTTGCCGTAGACGGGCAGGTGCCCGAGCTCCGCGGCGACGCCGTTGCGGCCCAGCAGGATCTTTCCGTTGACCATCACGGCGTTGCCGATGCCGGTGCCGAAATAGATGCCCGCCACGCAGTCCTGCGCGGTGACGCCGAGGTCCTCGAGGTCGAAGAGCAGCAGGTAGTTGACGTCCCGGTTGATGAAGACCGGGATGCCGAGCGCGGATTCGAGCGCGTCGACGACGGCGAAATCGTCCGGGATGCAGGCGATGTTCGGGGTCTGCACCACGACGGTGCGCGCGCGGTTGATGGTGGAGGGAAAGCCGATCGAGACGGCCTTGGGCATCTTTCCGCCGAGGTTGCGCCCGCAGTAGCCGCGGATGCACTCGGCCAGCTTCTGCGCGGGATCGCAGTCCTCCAGGAAGGTGTCCCGCGTGCTCTGCCGCTCGAACGCCGACAGCCGGTGCGACCCGTCCACCAGGCCGAACCGCATATTCGTGCCGCCGATATCAATCCCGAGCACATACGCTTCCGATCCGTTCATGGTCTGGCCTCCCGTTCACAGTTTGACGCCGGTTTCTTCCTCAAACTGTCCTTTCATCTTGTCATATGCGGCCGCAAGGTCCGCGTCCAGGCTGAAGAGCCCCGAGGTGCCGAGGATAAAGGTCTCCGCGCCCGCGTCATAGAGCCGCTTGAAGGTTTTCTTATTGCAGGAGCCGTCGATCATGATCCGGTAATGCCAGCCGTTTTCCTCCCGCAGGCGCTTGGCCTCGGCGATCTTGTCGAGCATCTCGGTGATGAACGGCTGCCCCGCGAAGCCCACGTCCACCGTCATCAGCGTGAGCACGTCGATGCGGTTGAGGTAGTGCTTGCAATAGGAGAGCGGGGTCGCCGGGTTGAGGGTGACGCCCACCTTGCAACCCGCGTCCCTGATGTGGTTGAGGGTGCGGAAGCAGTCGGTGTTGATCGTCTCCGCGTGGGGGCTGATGAGCGCCGCGCCCGCCTGGGCGCAGGCGTCGATCCAGTCGTTGGGGTTGGTGGTCATCAGGTGGACGTCCATCGGCTTTTTCGCCACCCGCGCGCAGGCCCGCATGAAATCGGGGCTGAGGGTGATGTTCTTGCAGTAGTGGCCGTCCATGATATCGATGTGGTAGCCGTCGGCCTTCTGGTCGAGCACCTCGATCTGATGCTTGATGTCCAGGAAATCCATGCACATCAGGCTCACGGAAAATTCAGGTTTCATGATAACAAGTACCTCCGACAAATCTATAGGTCCCCCGCCCCGGCGGGCGGGGCGGGAGTGGGGAAAATCGGGAGCGCGCCGGTCAGTTCTTCCTGCTCGCGCCGAAGAACCGGTCGAGGGTCACGGCCAGGATGAGCAGGCAGCCCATCGCCAGCTGCTGGTAGTAGCTGGAGACGCCGACCATGTTGAGGCCGTTGTTGATGACGCCGATGATCAGGCCGCCGATGACGACTTTGGGGATCTTGCCGACGCCGCCGAAGAAGGAGGCGCCGCCGATGATGACGGCCTCGATGGCGAAGGTCTCGTAGCCGGTGCCGGCGTTGGGCTCGGCGGCGGCGAGGCGGGCGATGTTGACCATGCCGGCCAGCGCCGCGCAGACGCCCGAGATCGAGAACGCGAGGATGGTGTGCTTTTTGACGGTGATGCCGGCGTACCAGGCGGACTGCGAGTTGCCGCCGAGGGCGTAGAGATTGCGGCCGCACTGGCATTTGGTCGTCAGGAAGGTGAGCACCGTCGCGGTGATGAGCGCCACGAGGATGGGAACCGGGACGACGCCGAACAGCTTGCCGCCCATCGTCTTGGAGAAGGCGGCGGGCAGGCCGGAGACGGCGCGCGCGTCGGTGATGATGTAGACAAGGCTGCGCAGGATGGCCTGGGTGCCCAGCGTGATGATGAAGGGGGGCAGGCCGGTGGCGGTGACGAGCACGCCGTTTAAGAAGCCGATGAAGGCGCCGAACAGCAGCACGCCGACGAGGATGGCGACGACCGGGTGAAATCCGGCGTTGACCATCAGCTGCGCGGTGAGCGCGCCGGAGAGGGCCATGATCGAGCTGACGCTCAGGTCGATGCCGCCGAGCAGGATGGCAAAGAATTCGCCCAGGCCCAGCAGGATGGTAATCGAGCTCTGCTCCATCACCTTGACGAGGTTGCCGCCCGTCAAAAAGGTGGTGGGCCGCAGGATTCCGAATACGACGACCATGATCGCGAGGATCGTGATCGTGCTGTAGCGATCCCAGTAATCGCTGAAGGTGAAGGACCGTTTCGTGATCGTTTTCAACTTGCTCTCCTCCCGTGTCATGCAGTTTCGCCGGTAGCGGCCTTCGCGAGCTTTTCCTCGGTCGCGTCCGCCACTTCGTAGATTTCTGTGATCCTGCCGTCCGCCATGACGGCGATCCGGTCGCAGAGGCCGAGCAGCTCCGGCATTTCGCTGGAGACCACGATGACCCCGATTCCTCCGTCGGCAAGCCCGCGCATCAGCTTGTAGATCTCGCTCTTGGTCCCGACGTCGATGCCCTTGGTGGGCTCGTCGAAGATGAGCAGCTTGACGCCGGCCGCCATCCATTTGCCGAGGATGACCTTCTGCTGGTTGCCGCCCGAGAGCTGCGAGGTGAGCTGCTCGAGCGAGGCGCATTTGATCTGGATGTCCGCGCGCTCCTTTTCGGCGAGCCGCTGCTCCTCGGCATTGTTGGTCAGCCCCAGCATCCCGTCGAGGGAGGAGCGCTTGAGCTGGTAGGCGATGGAGATGTTGCGCTTGTTGCTGAAGTTCTGGAAAAAGCCCGTCTCACGGCGGTTCTCGGTCACCATCCCGATCCCCTGGCGCAGCGCCTGGTAGGGGTTCTTGATCGTGAGCCGCTTGCCTTCGAGCCACACTTCGCCCGAGGCCTTGGGCGCGGCGCCGTAGATGGCGCACATCGTCTCGCTGCGCCCCGCGCCGACGAGCCCCGAGAACCCGAGGATCTCGCCCCGGCGCAGGCTGAAGGAGATGTCCTTTGCCCTGCCGTCCTTGCGGGTGAGGTTTTTGCATTCGAACATCACGTCGCCGAATTCGTAGTGCTCCTCCGGCTTGTGCTGGTAGGTGCCCTTGATCTCGCGTCCGACCATCAGCCGGACCATGTCGTCGGTGGTGAGGTCAGCCACCTGGTAGGTGCCCACATAGCCGCCGTCCTTCATAATCGTGATGCGGTCGCCGATCTCGGCGATCTCGGACAGCTTGTGGGAGATGAACACCACGCCCTTGCCCTCTTCCTTGAGCTGGCGGATGATGACGAAGAGCTTCTGGACCTCCTCCTCGGTCAGCGAGGAGGTCGGTTCGTCCATGACGATGACCTTCGCGTTGAAGGCGACCGACTTGGCGATCTCGACCATCTGCTTTTCACTGATGCTCAGGTCGCCCACGCTGGTGGTCGGCTTGCGGTTCGACAGGTTGACCTTTTTGAGCAGCTCCTCGGTGCGCGCGTTCATTTCGGCGTAGTCGACCACGGCCAGCGGGCCCGCGTGCTTCATCGGCAGGCGGCCCATGAAGATGTTCTCGCGGATGTCCAGCCAGTTGACCACGCTCAGCTCCTGGTAGATGATGCTGATGCCGCCCTCGGCGGACAGGTGCGGCGTGAGGTGGGAATACTCCTTGCCCTCCAGCACGATGGTCCCACCGTCCGGCCTGTAGGCGCCGCTGAGCACCTTCATCAGGGTCGATTTCCCAGCGCCGTTCTCTCCCAGCAGGACATGCACCTCGCCGGGGCGCACGTCAAAGTTGATGCGGTCCAGCGCCACAACGCCAGGAAAGCGTTTGGTGATTTCTTTCATTTGGATGATGGGTTCCAATCGCGCCCTCCCCTTTCAAAGAGATGATCATTTCCGGCACCGCCGCCAGACGCGGTCAGCTGGGCAGGCGCCCCGCCGGGGGGCGCGGTGCCTGCCACTCGCAGCGCCTGACGCAGCGCCGCCCCCTGCGGGGCGGCGGCGGCGCGTCTGCGTCGGGTGATTACTTGATATACTCGGAGGCGTTCTCGCTGGTGATGAGGATCGCGTCGATGCCATAGACCGGGACTTCGGCGCCGGGCTCCATCGCCGCGTCGTTCTCAACGGCCTCGACCATCAGCTGCAGGCCCTTCGCGCCGACGGCGGCGGGGTCCTGCGCGACGGTGGCGGCGAGCTTGCCGTCCGCGACGGACTGGATCGCATCGTCGTTGCCGTCGGTGCCGCAGACCTTGATGTCCTTGCCGGAAGCCTCGACAGCCTCCTGCACGCCCATCGCCATGGTGTCGTTGCAGCAGTAGATCGCCTTGAGGTCGGGATGCGCGGTGATGTAGTTGGTGGCGACATCATACGCCTTGGTGCGGTCCCAGTCGGCCGGCTGGCTCTCAACGATCGTGAGGCCCGCGGCTTCAAAGGCGGCCTTCGCGCCGTCGCGGCGGTTCTCGCCGGAAACCGCGCCGGCCTTGCCCTCGACGATGGCGACTTCGCCGGCGCCGCCGATCTGCTCGATCAGGTACTCGGCGCCGAGTTTGCCGACCGCCACGTTGTCGGTGGCGACATAAGCGGTGCAGGCGCCGCCCAGCTCGGCGAGCGCGTCCATATTGACCTTCTCGTCGATGTTGACGATCTTGATGCCCTTGGAGGTCGCGTCAGCAATCGCGTTGTTCAGGTTCACGTCGGAGATCGGAGCCACGCCGATCGCCTTGTAGCCGGTGGAGATGGCGTTCTCGAGCAGGGTGACCTGTCCCTCGACGTCGTCCTCGGTGTTGGCGGCGTAGATGTCGACCTTGATGCCCATCTTGTCGGCCTCGGCCTGGATGCCGTCGCGCATGGTCTGCCAGAACTGGCTGGAGAGAACCTTCAGGACAACGGCGTATTCCGCCTTGCCCTCAGCGGCCGGGGCGCTCTCAGCGGGAGCCGCGTCGGTGCTCGAAGCCTCAGTCGCGGGCTGGGAAGGCTGGGCGGGGGTGGACCCGCAGGCCGCCAGGCTCAGACCGATTGCCATAGCCAAAAGAATCGCGATGATCTTTTTCATTGAATTTCCTCCTAACATGTTGTCCCGTCCCGGTCGGGGCGGAAAGTGTCGAAAACGGGTAATCGTTTTCTCACTGCATTCCAAATATAATATTTCGCCAGTTGAATGTCAACCGCGTGGAATCAATTTCATCGATTTGATGGGTAATCGTTTGCTCATCTTGTGCAAATTACCCGGATTGATTACAAAAGCGTAACAAAAAACGGGCGCCGCCCAAAGGCGGCGCCCGTTTAATCGCCTTTTTCCCGTCACCGGCGGGTGGACTTCCGCACCGTCAGCGTCACGGGCAGCCGGTAGTGGCTGCGCTCGGGGCGCTCCCCGCGCATCATCTGGAAGAGCAGCTCGGTGGCCAGCCGCGACATCTCCGCCACGTCCTGGTGCACGCTCGTGAGCCCGGGGCCGCACGCCTCGGCGAGCTGGCAGTCGTCGAACCCGGTCACCAAAACATCGCGCGGCACCGAAAGCCCGTGCTCGCGCAGCGCGATGACCGCTCCCGCGGCCATCGTGTCGGTGGTGGACATGATGCCGTCGAACGCCACCCCGCCGTCGAGCAGGTCGGCGACCGCCTTGCGCGCGCCGTCGATCGAGACGGCGTCGAGGTTGATGCGCAGGGCCTCTTCCTCCTCCACGCCCGCCTCCCCGATCGCCCGCTGGAAGCCCCTGTACCGGGCGAGCTGGTTGGAGTCGTTGCCGAGGCATTTGAGGATGAGGATATGCCGGCAGCCCGCGCCCAGCAGCTCCCGCGTGGCGAGGTAGCCCCCCTGGGTGTTGTCCGACTCGATCATCACGCCCTCCCCGCGCTCCTTTTCGCTGCGGGAGGGGCGGTCGACGTAGACCACCGGCAGGCTGTCCAGCTCGGTGTAGTTGCGGGTGCTGGAGATCAGCACGATCCCGCTGACGTTCTGGGCGGTCAGCGACCGGATGTGCTTCTTTTCCAGCGAGGAGGATTCGTTGGTGTTGCAGATCAGGCAGGAGTAGCCCCGCCGGGTGAACTCCATTTCGAGGTGGAGCACCACGTTGGCGAAATGCGGGTTGGTGATGTCCGGCACCACCACGCCGATGACGCGCGTGCGGCTGGTGCGCAGCCCCTTGGCGCTCATGTTCGGAGTGTAGTCGTTCTGCCGGATGACCCGGAGCACCCGCTCCTCCGTCTCCTTGGAGAACCGCCCGTTCTGGTTGATGACGCGGGAGACCGTTGCGGTCGAAACGCCGGCCAGCTGGGCGATCTCCTTGATGCTTTTGGCTTTTTCCACACCTGTCCCTCCCGATCCGCGCCGGAAACGCTCATTTCCGAACAGTATACGCGCTGTGCGGGCGTTTTGCAAGTCCCCCGCGGCTTTCGCTATTTCATCCCCTTGAGGGGCAGGATCTCCTGGTAGACGGCATGGTACATCGGCGGGATGACCTTGTCGAGGTGGATGCTCCCGAAGAACCAGTGCTTGTAGCGCACCGTCTGGGAGACCTCGTCGAGGAACGCCTCCAGCTGGTTCACGTGGTCGCGGTCCATGTTGAGGAACCCGTTGACCGTGTTGGAGGCCGAATGGGTGATGATGTAGTCGACGACGTTGCCGCGGGCCGCCAGGTTCTTCCGCGCGTGCGCAAGCTCCTCCGGGTCGGGCAGCTCGCCCGGCCACCAGCTCGCGCCGGGGACGCGCGCGTCCGAATCGGAGCTCTCCCCGCCCCCGAAGGTGAAGACCTCGTCGCTTTCGATCGTGTAGATCTCGCCGCGGAGCAGCTGGTGGCATTTGCCGCTGATCTGCCGCGCCTTCCCGCCGCAGAAGTCGACGACCGGGTAGCCCGCGAGCAGGTCGAGGTTGTCGTGGGTGCCCTCGACGAAGAGGACGCTGTAGCGGCGCTTGCCCAGCCATTTGAGCACCCGCTGTTCCTTCTTGGAGCCGTCCCACACAAAGCCGAAATCGCCGCAGACGATCAGCGTGTCGCCCTTTTTGAGCTTTTTGGCGGCCTTTCCCTTGAAGCGGCCGAGGTCGGCGTGGACATCTCCCGTCACATAAATCATAGATCGTTTCCCCCGTGGATGGCGGTTATTTTGCGGCCGCGATGGCCCGGTCGAGATCGGCGATCAGGTCCGCCGGGTCCTCCAGCCCCACCGACAGGCGGACGGTCTCCGGCGTGATGCCGCTCTCGGCGAGCTGCTCGTCGGAGAGCTGGCTGTGGGTGGTGGAGGCCGGGTGGCTGATGAGGGTGCGGGAATCGCCGACATTGGTGACATGCAGGATGAGTTCGAGCGAGTCGATGAGCTTCGCGCCCCGCTCGCGGCCCCCCTTGAGGCCGAAGGTGAAGACGCCGCCCGCGCCCTTCGGCAGGTATTTCCGCACAAGCGGGTAATAGGGGCTGGACTTGAGGCCCGGATAGTTGACGAACGCCACGTCGGGGTGGCTTTCGAGGTGTTCGGCGATCGCGAGGGCGCTCTCGGAGATGTGCCTCATGCGCAGCGAGAGGGTCTCGATGCCCTGCATGATGAGAAAGGCGCTCAGCGGCGCGCAGCAACCGCCGAGGTCGCGCAGCATCATGGCGCGTAGCCGGGAGAGGAAGCCCGCGTTGCCGCAGTCCTTGGCGAAGACGACCCCGTGGTAGCTGACGTCCGGCTCGGTGTAGAGCGGGAAGCGGGGATTGCCGTTGAAGTCGAAAGTGCCCGCGTCGGTCACGATGCCGCACATGGCGGTGCCGTGGCCGCCGAGGAACTTGGTGGCGGAGTGGACGACGTAGTCCGCGCCGTAGTCGATGGGGCGCAGCAGGTAGGGGGTGGTGAAGGTCGAGTCGACGATCATCGGGACGCCGTGCCGGTGGGCGATCGCGGCGATCGCCTCGATGTCCGCCACGTTCGCGTTGGGGTTGCCGATCGCCTCGACGAAGAACGCCTTGGTGCGGTCGGTGACGGCCGCCTCCCACGCACCGAGGTCGCCCGGGTCGACGAATTTCACCTTGACGCCGATCCGCCCGAGGGTGACGCCCATCATGTTGATCGCGCCGCCGTAGATGCAGATGGAGGAGACGATCTCGTCCCCCGCGCCCGCGAGGTTCAAAAAGGTGTGGACCATCGCCGCGTGCCCCGACGCGAAGGCAAGCGCGCCGATGCCGCCGTCCAGCGCGGCCACCCGGCGCTCGAGCGCGTCGACGGTGGGATTGCTCAGGCGGGTGTAGATGTTGCCCGGCTCCTTGAGCTCAAAGAGCCGCGCCGCGTGCTCGGTGCTGTCGAAGGTGTAGGCGGTCGTCTGGTAGATGGGCAGCGCCACCGAATGGGTCTCGGGGTCGGGCTGGGTGCCCGCGTGCACCATCAGCGTGTCGAAGCCGTAATTTTTATCCGCGTAATCCAGCATCTCAATTCCTCCCGTGTTGCAAAATTCCTCGAAATTTGTCTTTTCTTTTGTCGGAACTTTTGGTATACTGTGGGTAGATATTGGCTATTCTAGTAAAATGTATCGGGTTCATTTTATCACAATTTGCCACCGGGCGCAATCGGCAATCCACATTTGATCTGACGCCGCTGCTTGAATCCTGCCGCAAAGCAGCCGGCTTTTGTGATACCGCTCCGGCAGCGGGGAAACGGAAGCTGAAATGAAAAGATGGTGCGCATTCCTCCTGGCGATGACGATCGCCTGTACCATGCTGGCCACGCCGCTTTTGGCGGCTCCGAAGGACGACGGCGCCTCCGCCGGCTCGTCGGAAGCCTCATCGGGGAATCCCTCGTCGGAGCCGGACTCCTCCGGCTCTCCGGACGGCGCGTCCGGCGGCGCCGGGAGCGCCTCACCGGATGCCTCCCTCTCCCCCTACGTGCCCCCCGACGAGGAGCTCTACCAGTCGCAGGGCATCTACCTGCTCAACGTCGACTCGGGCGAGCCGGTCTACAACCGCAACGAGATGGAGCGCATCCAGCCCGCCTCGCTGACCAAGATCATGACCGCGCTCGTCGTGCTCGAGAGCGACCACGACCTCGACAACGAGACCACCGAGCTCAAGACCTATATCCAGAACTATCTCTATAATCTTCAGGCGGGCGACGGCGGCATCTACCAGGGGGTGCAGTTCACGCTGCGCGACCTGCTCTACGGCTCCCTCACCCAGTCGGTCAACGCCGCCGCGATGATGCTGGCCGACTATGTCGGCAACGGCAGCATCGAGGACTTCTGCGTGATGATGAACCAGAAGGCCAAGGAGATCGGCGCGAAAAACACCCACTTCTCCAACCCCACCGGCCTCTACATCGAGGGGGAGGAGAACTACACCACCGCCTATGACATGGCCCTCATCGCCCAGTACGCGATGCAGAACGAGGACTACATGGAGATCGCCAACACCCGGGTCTACACCGCCTACCCGACCGGCGGCCCCGAGAGCGGCATCACCTGGATCTCCACCAATAAAATGATCAACGCCGCCGACACCGACGGCTACTACTACGAGGGCCTGCGCGGCATCAAGACGGGCACTCTGCCCGAGCCGGGGCAGGGGGTCGTCAACTTCGTCTCCACGGCGACGCGGGACGGCTACACCTACCTCGCTGTCTGTCTGGGCGCGCCCTATCGCAGCCCCGACGGCGAAATCTACGCCAACAACCTCGCCTTCCGCGACACCGCGCGCCTCTACGACTGGGCGTTCGACAGCTTCCGCGTCAAGACGCTCATGAGCGTGGGCGAGGAGGTCGCGGGGGTCAACGTGCGGCTCTCGTGGGACACCGACTATATCAAGCTCTTCGCGGCGGACAAGTTCGCCACCCTCGTGCCCAAGGACGTGACCGGCAGCGACATCGAGCCGCAGGTCGAGATCTACAAGGCGATCGAGCGCCCGGTGAAGGGCCAGAAGGGCAAGACCGAGCTCTTCATCGACGCGCCCGTCGAAAAGGGGCAGGAGGTCGGCCGCGTCAAGCTGATGCTCATGGGCGAGGAGGTCGGCAGCGTGCCGCTTGTCGCGGGCGAAACGGTCGAGGCGAGCGTCGCGCTCGTCTACCTGGAAAAGGTGAAGGCCTTCTTCGGCAACTTCATCTTCAAGTTCATCCTCATCTTCGTCATCATCGTGATCGTCCTCTATATCGCCCTGATGATCGTGCGCAACCACAACAAGCGCCGCTACCAGGCCAAGCGCCGCCGCCCGCCCCAGCAGAAGCGGTAAATCGGATTTGAAACGGGATGCCTCGCGGCATCCCGTTTTTCATGCAGTAAAACGGGATTTCCGCCGCACCTTTTGATTGAAACGGCCGTGCACAAGCCGCCCGCCGGGGCGTGGAATATCCCGACATGATGAATTGGGAGGTCAAAAAAATGAAACGAAGTCATTGGGTCCCGCTTTTTGCCGTCCTCGCCGCCCTCTCCCTCCTGCTGAGCGCCTGCGGCGCGTCGTCGTACCCCAAAACCGCCGCCGCGACTCCGTCCCCCGCCATGGCGGACTCCGCCGCATACGGCGGATACGCGGAGGACGCGGCCGCCGATATGGGCGGCTTCCAGATGCAGTCGCTCGCGGCGGAGGCCCCGGCCGAAGCGCCCGAACCGAGCGCGCAGGTATCCGACGAGGCGCTCGCCGGCCGCAAGATCGTCAAGCACAGCTACCTCTCCCTCGAAACGATGGAGTTCGAGCGGGCGCTCGCGCAGATTTCGGAGCTTGTCAGCGGGGCCGGCGGCTATGTGGAGAGCCAGAGCGTCGACGGCCGGAGCCTCAGCTACCGCGGCAGCTACTACGAGCGCAGCGCGTCGGTCACCGCGCGGGTGCCCGCCGAAAAGCTCGACGAGGTGGTCGCCGGCGTCGGGGGGCTTTGCAACATCGTCTCCCGCAGCGAGAATATGGACGACATCACCGACAGCTACTTCGACGCGCAGGCGCGCCTCGATTCCCTGCGGCAGCAGGAGGCGTCGCTGCTCGAGATCCTCTCCAAGGCGGAGAAGCTCGAAGACGTCGTCCAGCTCCAGACCGCGCTTTCCGACGTGCGCTACCAGATCGAATCCCTCACCGCCCAGCTCAAGCGGATGGATTCGCAGGTGACCTACTCCTACCTCAACATGGACCTGCGCGAGGTCGTCGAGTACCAGGAGACGGCCGCCAAGCCCAAGACCTTCGGTGAAAAGCTCTCCGCCGCCGCGACGCGCGCCGGCAACCACCTTGTCGCGTCGGTGCAGGGGCTCCTGCTCTTCGTCGTCGAGGTCGGTCCCCTGCTGATCCTCTGGGCTGTGATCATCCTCGCGATCCTGCTGGCCGTCCGCGCCATTTTGCGCGCCGCCAAAAAGCGCCGCGGAAAAAGGGCTCCCAAGCAGCCCGCGGCCCCTGCGGCGCAGGGTTCCCCCGCGCCGGAGAATGAGAAACCGCAGGAATGACCCGTTTGAAAAATTTATGGAAACAGCGGCCCCGCTTGACTTTTATCGGGAACGCGCTATAATTCATATTAGTATGAATTCCATATTTATATGATTACGGAGGCGCTTATGGAAATTCCGAAGGGACATCACATTTTCGGAACGGTCAAGGTGGGCGAACGGGGCCAGATCATCATCCCGAAGGAGGCGCGAGAGCTCTTCGGCATCAAAGCCGGGGACATCCTGCTCGTCCTCGGGGACGAAAAATGGGGGATCGCCGTCACGAAGGCGGACGTCCTGCAGGCCCACGCGCAGGAGGTCTTCCAGATGATCGAGGAGGCCGGGAAGCATGAGGATTGAAGATACCACCCTCCCCTTCCTGGAGGAGGACTGCCTCCAAAGGTTCGGGAGGGCGGAGGGCGCGGCGGTATTCAGCCGGACGCAGGAGCGGTACCGGGACCTTCTGGAGGGCGCCGACGACCGCGGGAGCCCCGCCATCCGGGAACATCTCCAGAAAAAGCTCTTCCCGCCCATGGCCTACTACCTGACGCTGCTCGAGCGGGGGATCCCGCGGGAGAAGGCGCTGGACCTGACCGGGGAGGAGACGCGCCGGGCGGCGGGCGTCAAGCGGGAGCAGATGCGGCGCCTCGCCGGGCTCCCCTTCGCCTACACCCTCTACCGCTTCGCCTGCAAATCGTTCATGAGGAAGAACTTCCCCGAGGAGGGCTGGGAAACCGAGTGGGTCCGCTGCGACGGGGAGGAGCTCCACTTCAACCTCGGCAGGTGCATCTACTGGGACCTCACGCGGCTGCACGGCTGCCCGGAGCTGTGCCGGCTCTACTGCGAAAACGACCTCGTCTCCTTTTCGGGGCTGCTCCCGAAAATCCGTTTTGAGCGCGGCGGCACGCTGGGGACCGGCGCCCCCCGCTGCGATTTCCACTTTCTGAAGGGCGCGTCCCGCCCGGCTCCCCCCAAATGAAAAGAGGCCGTCCTTCCGGACGGCCTCTTCTTTGCGGTTTTGCAGAAACTTACTTGAGCTCGACGGTCGCGCCGGCATCCTCGAGTTTCTTCTTGATGTCCTCGGCGTCGGCCTTGGAAGCGCCTTCCTTGACCGGCTTGGGAGCCTCGTCGACCAGGGCCTTCGCCTCTTTGAGGCCCAGGCCGGTGATCTCCTTGACCAGCTTGATGACGCCCATCTTGGAAGCGCCGGCGTTGGTCAGGATGACGTCGAACTCGCTCTTCTCCTCAGCGGCGGGAGCAGCGGCGGCGGCGCCGCCGGCGACCATCACCGGAGCGGCGGCGGAAACGCCGAACTCTTCCTCGATCGCCTTGACCAGCTCGTTGAGCTCAAGGACGGTGAGGCCTTTGACATCTTCTACAAACTTCAGAATTTTCTCAGAAGCCATAATAAATACCTCCTATAAGTTTCATTTCAGTGGAACGTCGTAAACCGCTCATTCGGCGGCGGGAGCGGCCTCCTCGGCCGCGGGGGCGGGTTCCTCGGCCGCGGGGGCGGCCGAGGCGGGGGCGGCCGCCTCTTCGGCAGGGGCGGCTTCCTCGGCGGGAGCGGCCTCGCCGCTCTTCTCGGCGATCGCGTTGAGCGCGACGGCCAGACCGCGCAGGTTGCCCTGCAGCGCGCTGCACAGCATCGAAAGCAGCGCTTCCCTGTTCGGGAGCTTGCCGAGTTCCGCGACCTTCGCGGCGTCGATCACGCCGCCGTCAACAAAGCCGGCCTTGACAACAAACTTTCCCTTGCTGTCCTCCGCATACTTGGTCAGGATCTTGGCCGCGACGACCTGATCGCCGTCGCTCAGGGCCAGGGCGGTGGTTCCTTCAAGCACCGAATCCAGTGCGTCGTAACCGACCTCCTTTGCCGCGAAGCGGAGCAGCGTGTTCTTGACGACCGCGTACTCGACGCCGGCTTCCCTCAGTTCCTTACGGAGCTTGGTATCGTCGGCGACATTGATCCCCTTGTAGTCGACCAGCACGCCCGCGGCAGCATTTTTCAGCTTTTCCGTCAGCGCGGCGACCGCCTCTTGTTTCTGCTGGAGAATTTTCTCGCTTGGCAAATTCATTCACCTCCAACTGATTCATCAAAAAAAGCCCTTTTCGCCATACCGCGAAAAGAGCATTCAAACCCGCGCGTCACCGCGAGGGGATTACGCCTTTCCTCGGCAGGCAAGGCCGGAGCCTTTTATGTCGTAATGACACCTGCTGTCTTCGGACAGCTTTGTAAGTCTATCATATTTTTGCCAGCCTGTCAAGCCCTGATGCGCCCTTTGCCCGTTGCGGGCGGGAAATTTTTCTGGTATGATGGATGGGATGAAAAACGCACCGGACGGAGGAGATTTCCATGGATCTGCGGGAACAGCAGCGGCGAGCCTTTGAGGAAAACCCCGGGCTGGAGGCCTTCCAAAAGCGCAAAAGGGCGCTTTTGTGGGGGATGTTCTTCCTGATGATACTCCTCAAGGCCTTCAACCTCTTCGCCGTCTCGGGGACCGCGCTGCCGCCGCTGGTCGTTGGGCTCGCGCTGGGCGCGCTGGTGCCCGGCATCGTCGCCCTGGCCCTCTACCGCGGCCCGTGGAAGCTCGCCTTCCTGCTCTACGCGCTCGCCGCCGTCTCCCTGGCGGACATCCTGAAGAACGCCCTGCCCGTGCTTTCGCTCGGCGTTCCGCTGGCGCCGCTCTTCTACGTGGTGCTGGCGATTGAGAGCGTCAGCTGCGCCTACACGCTCCTGCTCGCGGTCTACCTGACCGTCCCGGCCAAAAGCCGCGAATACGCGCGGCTGACCTGCGGGCTTTACGACGCGTGGCGCGACGAGACGCGCCGCCAGAGCGGCCGCAGGCCGTGACGGAATCCCGCAAAAAAGCTCCCCGCGAAAGCGGGGAGCTTTTTATTTTCAGCAATCAGACAAAGCGGCCGGGGTTGATCTTGATGCCGGGGCCCATCGTGGAAGCGACCACGCAGGACTTGACATACTGGCCCTTGGCCGCGGCGGGCTTCGCTTTCACGATCGCGCCGAGCAGGGTGTCGAAGTTCTCCTGCAGCTTCTCCACGCCGAAGGAGACCTTGCCGATCGGGCAGTGGATGATGTTGGTCTTGTCGAGACGGTACTCGATCTTACCGGCCTTGGCCTCCTGGACGGCCTTGCCGACGTCGGGGGTGACGGTGCCGGCCTTCGGGTTCGGCATGAGGCCGCGGGGGCCGAGGATCTTACCGAGGCGGCCGACGATGCCCATCATGTCGGGCGAGGCGATCACGACGTCGAACTCCATGAAGCCTTCCTTCTGGATGCGCTCCATCAGGTCCTCCGCGCCGACGATATCGGCGCCCGCGTCGAGCGCGGCCTGGGCCTTGTCGGCCTTGCAGAAGACGGCCACGCGGACCTTTTTGCCGGTGCCGTTGGGGAGCACGACCGCGCCGCGGACCTGCTGGTCGGCATGGCGGCTGTCGACGCCCAGACGGACATGGACCTCGACGGTCTCGTCGAATTTCGCTTTGCCGGTTTTCGTGCAGAGATCAAGCGCCTCGGCCGTGTCGTACAGCTTCTGGCTGTCGACCAGCTTTGCGCTGTCTGTATATTTCTTACCGTGTTTCATCTGAACATTTCCTCCTTAGAGTGGTCATTAACGGATTTTTCCTCCCACCCGGGAGCTTAGTCTGCGACTTCGACGCCCATGCTGCGGCAGGTGCCCGCGATCATGCTGATCGCCGTTTCGACATTCGCAGCGTTGAGGTCGGGCATTTTCAGCTCCGCGATCTTCCTGAGCTGTTCCTTGGTGATCGTGCCGACCTTGGTCTTGTTGGGCACGCCGGAACCGCTCTGCAGGTTGATCGCCTTTTTGATCAAAACGGCCGCAGGCGGCGTTTTGGTGATAAAGCTAAAGGAACGGTCGGCATACACAGTGATGACGACCGGGATAATCATACCCGCTTCATTCTTGGTACGCTCGTTGAAATCCTTGGTGAAGGCCATGATGTTGACGCCGTGCTGGCCGAGCGCCGGGCCGACCGGCGGAGCGGGCGTTGCCTTGCCTGCCGGGATCTGCAGCTTGATATAGCCGACTATCTTCTGAGCCATTTAAAAAGCACCTCCAAAATTAGTGGTTCATTTCGGGACGCAGGAACGTCCCTCCCACAAGCCGGCTCACGCCGGCTCATATCGCCGGAATCGCACCGGCACCTCTCAAAAAAGATTAATTCAAGGGTTCGATCTGGTCGATTTCGAGTTCGACGGGCACGTCCTTGCCCATCATCGAAACGGTGACGCGCACAAGGGCGTTCTGCAGGTCGATCTCGTCGACCGTGCCGATGAAGCCCTCGAGATAACCGTCGCTCACCCGGACCGAATCGCCCACCGCAAAATTGACCTCGATGTTGCGCTGCTCGACGCCCAGCCGCTGCACCTCTTCCTCCGTCAGGGGGACGGGCTTGCTGCCCGGCCCGACGAACCCGGTGACGCCGCGGATATTGCGCACGACATACCAGCTGTCGTCGGTCATGATCATTTTCACGAGCACGTAACCCGGAAAAATTTTGCGTTCGACTTCGCGTTTTTTGTTGTCCTTGATCTCCGTGACCATTTCGGTGGGAACCTTCACCTCGCCGATCAGGTCCTGGAGCTTCCTGTTTTCCACCGCTTTTTCAATGTTCGTGGCAACCTTGTTCTCATAACCGGAATAGGTGTGCACCACATACCATCTCATATCAGAGTCCGCCATGCATCCACCTCCCGATCATTTTAACACCAGCATCCTTACCGCCGTCATCCGAGCAGGCTGGTAAAGAGATGGATCAGCAGGGTTGCGACGGTGTCGAAGCAGGCGACGACGATCGCGGAGATCACGACCATGATAACGACGATCACCGTATTGTTGATGACCTGTTTCTTGCTGGGCCAGACGATCTTTTTGACCTCGCCTTTGATATCCCTGAAAAAGCGTTTCACCCTGTCGATGAAGCCGGGTTTTTTCTGCGCTGCGCTATCTGCCATCGTTAGACCCGCCTTTCATCCTCACTTCGTTTCCCTGTGCAGGGTGTGCTTCCGGCAGAACTTGCAGTACTTGTTCATCTCAAGTCTGTCGGGATCGTTCTTCTTGTTTTTCATCTTGTTGTAGTTGCGCTGTTTGCACTCCGTGCAGGCCAGAGTAATTTTCACTCTCATTTCGGCACCTCCTGATAATACCGGATTTTTTTGCCTCCCTCGAAAAGGAAACAGGTTGTTTTTGGACAAAAAAAATAACCCTTTTAGAGGTGTACTCATCATACCACAACGGGCCTGTCCAGTCAAGCCCCGAATTCCGTTTTTTTACATGATTTCAGCCCTTTTCGGCGCGGATCTCAAGCATCAGCCGCGCCCCGAGGCAGAACCCCTCCCGGAACGCGTCCTGCTGCTCGATCGCGAAGATGTCCGCCTTCGCGGCCATCAGCGCGTCCAGCCGCTCCTTCTGCCCCGCGTCCAGCATGGCGTGAAGCGCGTCGTAACGCGCGCAGAGGCTGCTCGCCGCCTCCTGCCACCCAGGTACCTCGCGCATGTCCCGGCTCTCCAAATGAAACGCTCCTGTGTACAACGCAGTGATCATTGACATTGAAATTCCCCCTTTGGGGATATTATAACGCGGTCTTTCCAAAAACGGTTCCCATACCCCAATTTTGGGGTGCGGCCTTGACTTTTCCCACTTTTCGCATATAATAAAAGTAGACAGGAGGCGTAACCGTTAAACGGTTATTCCGCCGGTTTCTAGTTACAGAAAAGTAACCGTCAACTTTTGGAAGGGTGGACGGTTACTTTTTTATTGCCACGATGATGAACAGCATAAGCATCGCAAAGATGATTATGTACTCCATCCGCGCACCACCTCCTCCCTGCCGGGCTGCCCGGCAGCGGAAGGCGGAAGAACCGTCCGACGAAACGCGCTCCTGTCTGTTTTTAATATTAATGGGCTATCTTTCCTTTGTCAACATATATGTGCAGGCGCCCGCGAAACGGGCGCCTCTTTTGTTCCTTTTTTTCTTGAAAAAAGGAACCGAAAAAATCGCCTGAAGCAGGGCCTGCGGGCCCGGGCTCAGGGCTCCGCCCTCGAAACGGCCCCGCGTTCCTTCCGGAACGCGGGGCCTTTTCTCACCCGCCGCCTTTTGAAAAAGGCGGGCGAAAACTTTGTTTCGCGGGCCGCGTCCCATCTGAGCCGACGGTTCCCGTCTTAGATAAAGCCCAGATAACCCAGGCCGAAGACCCAGAAGAAGATCGTCACGACCGAGAACATCGTGCCGAACACCACGAGGTGCCCCGCGAGGTCGTAGTCCGCGTCCATCGCGTGGGCCATGTTGAAGGAGGCCACCGCCGTCGGCGCGACAAACATGCCCATCAGCCCCACCAGCTCGACGCCGCGGAAGCCCATCCAGATCGTGATCGGCAGCATGATCGCGGGCACGATCACCAGCCGGCCCGCCACGCCCACGATGATGTTGCGCAGGTTGCCGCGCACCGCGCCGAAGTTGAAGAGCCCGCCCAGCACCATGAGCGCCACCGGCGTGGAGCACCGGGTGATGTCCCGCAGGGAGGTCACCACCGGGACGGGGAGCTGGATGCGCAGCGCGACCGTCAGGTAGCCGAGGATCGCTGCGACGATATAGGGGTTTTTGAGCACGCCGAGCGCGATTTTGCCCGGCTTGATCTTTCCGCCGCGGAAGATCTCCAGCTCAATGACCGTCAGCACGTTGTAGAGCGGCACCACCACCGACACGAGCAGCGAGATCGGGCCGATGTTGCCCTCCCCGAGGATCGAGGTGCCGATCGCCGTGCAGAAGAGCACCGCGTTGGTGCGGAAAAGCCCCTGAAGCAGCGCGGCGCGGCGGGGGTTTTCCTTCTCGATCACCACCGTGATGATCCACAGCCCGGTGAACAGGAGCAGCTCGCTCACCACGGCGAAAAGCAGCATCCGCCCGCTTTCGCCGATGGGGGTGCGCGCCGTGTAGATGTTATAGTAGAGAAGCGGCGCCATGAATACTTTAAAACAGACGTCGTTCATCTTGTCGAGCGTGTGCTGGTCGAACATGCCGATCCTGCGCAGCAGGCAGCCCAGCGCGAGCATCAGGAACATCGGCACGACGACGTTCAGGGCCATTTGCAGGCTTTCCACACAATCCCTCCTCAATTCTGTCAATAGTACAATCTTAGTCGTGTGCGGGCGGAAAGTCAAGAAATCCCGTGCGCCTTGTGATTTTGGATAAGCGCGCCCCCGCTTCCCGCCAAAATACCGACAGGTTACCTCATTGCGTACTATCGGCGTTTGTGCTAGAATATAGATTGAATTATTATGAATATTTCTATATCTGGATGTGAGGGGTTTTCTTTGGGCAAAAAAACAGTGGCCGTGGTTTTCGGCTCGGTCTCCAGCGAATACGAAGTCTCCCTGCGCTCGGCGGCGTCGGTGCTGCGCAACATTCCGCGCGACCGCTACGACGTGGTCATGGTCGGCATCACCAAGGACGGGCGCTGGTATGAATACGGCGGGTCGGTCGACGACCTCGAGGCGGACCGGTGGCTCGAAAACGGCCCCGTCACCCCGGCGGTCATCTCCCCCGACCGCTCCTGCGGCGGCCTGTTGCGCCAGGCCCCCGGCGGGCCGGAAAACGTCCCCGTCGACGTGATCTTCCCCGTCATGCACGGCGAGCACGCCGAGGACGGCACCATCCAGGGGCTTTTCGAGATGGCGGGCATCCCCTATGTGGGCTGCGGGGTGCTGGCCTCCTCCACCTGCATGGACAAGGACGTCACCCACATCCTGCTCGAGGCCACGGGCATCCGCACCGCGCCCTACGCGGCGCTCGTGCGTCCTCAGCTCGCCCGCTTCGATTCCCTCGAGCCCTCCCTGCGGGAGAAGCTCGGCTACCCGATGTTCGTCAAGCCCGCCAACACCGGCTCGTCGGTCGGCGTCGGCAAGGCGAAGGACCGGGCGGAGCTGCTCGCCGCCCTGAAGGAGGCGTTCCGCTACGACCGCAAGGTGGTGGTGGAAAAGGCGATCGTGGGCGCGGAGGTCGAATGCGCCGTGCTCGGCAACTACACCGACGCGGACGCGGCGGTCGTCGGGGAGATCGTCCCCCACCACGAATTTTACGACTACGAGGGCAAATACCTCGACGATTCCACCGACCTTTTCATCCCCGCGCGCATCCCGAAGGAGACGAGCGAGGCGATCCGCACGGCCGCCGTGCGGGCGTTCGCCGCGATGGGCTGCACCGGGCTGGCGCGCGTCGATTTCTTCGCGGAGCGGGACGGCGGGATCATCCTCAACGAGATCAACACGCTGCCCGGCTTCACCTCGATCTCCATGTACCCCAAGCTCTTCGAGGCGGCGGGCGTCCCCTATCCCGAGCTGATCGACCGGCTCATCCGGCTCGCGCTGGAAAAATAATCGAACGCACCATTCAGCAAGAAAGAGGTGAGCGGTATGGACAACCGTGCGATCGGCGTCTTTGATTCGGGGCTGGGCGGCCTCACGACCGTCCGGGAGCTGCGCAAGCTGCTGCCGGACGAACGGATCGTCTATTTCGGCGACACCGGGCGGGTCCCCTACGGGAACCGCAGCCGTGAGACGATCCGGAAATATGCGATGCAGGACATCCGCTTCCTCAAACGGCACGAGGTCAAGCTGGTCATCGCGGCCTGCGGCACCGTCAGCTCGGCCCTCACGCCCGAGCTTTCCGCCGAGGCGGGCGTGCCCTTCTCGGGGGTCGTCGTCCCCGCCGCGCAGGCGGCCTGCGCCGCCACCGTCAACGGCCGCATCGGCGTGATCGGCACCACCGCGACGGTGCGTTCGGGCGCCTATGGGCGCGCCATCCGCACGATCAACCCCGACGCGCGCACCTTCGGCAACGCCTGCCCCCTCTTCGTGCCGCTGGTGGAAAACGGCTTTATCCAGCCGGACAACGAGATCACCGCGAAGGTCGCGGAAATCTACCTCAAGCCCATGATTGACGAGCGGGTCGACACCCTCATCCTCGGCTGCACCCACTACCCGCTCATCTACGATATCATCGACCGGGCGCTCGGCTCCCGCGTCACCCTCATCGACGCCGGCAAGCAGGTCGCGCGCTGGGCGCAGGGCTATCTCGCCCGGGAGGACCTGCTCGCCGGGCCGGGAGGCGGCGGCACCGAATTTTATGTGAGCGACTCCCCCGATGGGTTCTCCGAAATCGCCGGCCTGTTTTTGGGCGGCGACGTCAAGGGGGACGTCACGCAGATTGATCTGGATACGCTTTAGCGTACACAAAGGATGTTACGGATGAAAAAGGATGTTCTAATCGAAATCAAAGGCGTTTATAAGCAGGAGGGCGACGAGGACGAGATCGAGCTCTTTACGACCGGCTCCTATTATAAGCGCAACGGCAACTACTATATCGCCTACGACGAATCGGAGGCCACCGGCTTCGACGGCACCCACACGGTGCTCAAGGTCGAGCAGAGCGACAAGGTCACCCTGCTGCGCACCGGCACCGCCAAAAGCCAGCTCATCGTCGAGCGGGGCGTGCGCCACCAGTGCCACTACGACACCGGCTACGGCCCCATGATGATCGGCGTTTCGGGCGACCGCGTCGTCTCCGAGCTCGGCGACCACGGCGGCAGGCTCGAATTCGCCTACTCGCTCGACGTCAACACCCTGCTCGCCAGCGAAAACGCCGTCTATATCAACGTGCGCGAACAGGCGTAGCAAAGGGACCTTTCAGACCTTGAGGGCCGGCCGCCGGCCGCATGGGAGCGTTCCGAACAGGGCTCCCCCGGGCGGCGGGCCGGCAAAAAATATGAATGTACAGGATGTGTGACAGCATGACCAACCCGATCGCCGAAACCAAACAGTCGGTCGCGCAACTGCTCGACGCCGCGCTCGAAAGGGCCGTCGAGGCGGGGGCGCTGCCCGCCTCGAACGAGCTGCCCGACTTCGTCGTCGAGATCCCCGCGGACACCTCCCACGGCGACTTCGCCTCCAACATCGCGATGGCCTGCGCGCGCCCCTTCAAAAGCGCGCCCCGCAAGATCGCCGAGGCGATCTGCCAGCACCTCGACCTCTCGGGCAGCCCCTTTGACCGGACGGAGATCGCCGGCCCGGGCTTCATCAACTTCTTCCTCAAGGACGCGTGGTTCGCGGACGTGGTCGCGGCGGTGCTGCGCGAGGGGGATTCCTTCGGCCGCACCGGCTTCGGGCGCGGGGAAAAGGTCCAGGTCGAGTTCGTCTCCGCCAACCCCACCGGGCCCATGCACATGGGCAACGCGCGCGGCGGCGCGCTGGGCGACTGCCTCGCGGCCGCGCTTGACTGGGCGGGCTACGACGTGACCCGCGAGTTCTACGTCAACGACGCCGGCAACCAGATCGAAAAATTCGGGCTCTCCCTCGAGGCCCGCTACCTCCAGCTTTATCGGGGCGAGGAGGCGGTCCCCTTCCCCGAGGACGGCTACCACGGGGACGACATCCGCGAGCGCGCGAAGGAATTCGCGGACCAAAACGGGGACAAGTACCTCGACGCGCCGGCGGAGGAGCGCCGCCGGGCGCTCGTCGACTACGCGCTGCCCAAAAACATCGAAAAGCTGAAGGCAGACCTCGAACGGTACCGCATCGTCTACGACGTGTGGTTCCACGAGAGCGAGCTGCACCACGGCGCGATCGACGAGGCGATACAAAAGCTCACCGAACGCGGCATGACCTACGAGAAGGAGGGCGCGCTCTGGTACCGCGCCACCGAAAACGGCGGCGAGAAGGACGAGGTGCTCGTGCGCGCCAACGGCTTCCCCACCTACTTCGCGGCGGACATCGCCTACCACTACAACAAGTTCGCGGTGCGCGGCTTCCAGCGTGTCATCAACGTGTGGGGCGCCGACCACCACGGCCATGTGGCCCGCCTCAAGGGCGCGATGGACGCCATCGGGCTCGACGGCTCCAAACTGGACATCGTGCTCATGCAGTTCGTGCGGCTCATGCAGGACGGCCAGCCGGTCAAAATGTCCAAGCGCACCGGCAAGGCGATCTCGCTGACCGACCTCATCGACGAGGTGCCGGTCGACGCGGCGCGCTTCCTCTTCAACCTGCGCGAGCCCAACTCGATGGTCGATTTCGACCTCGGGCTGGCGGTCGAGCAGTCGATGCAGAACCCTGTCTACTATGTGCAGTACGCGCATGCGCGCATCTGCTCGCTGCTCAAAAAGCTCGCCGAGGAGGGCGTTTCCCCGCGCGCCTGTTCCCAGAAGGAGCTCTCCGCGCTGAACACCTCCGAGGAGGCCGAGCTCATCCGCGCGCTCGCGCGCTTTCCGCAGGAGATCGTCGACGCGGCCAGGAGCTACGATCCCGCGCGCCTCACCAAATACGCGGTCGACGTCGCGACGCTCTTCCACAAGTACTATACCGTCTGCCGCGTCAAGGGGGAGGCCGAGCCGCTCATGCAGGCGCGCCTCAACCTCTGCCTCGCGGCGCGGACGGTTATACGAAATGTATTAAATCTGTTAAAAATTACCTTCCCCGAAAGCATGTAGGAGGAACCGAAAGATGGAAGACAACGGCCGAAGTCGATTACGTCTGCCGCTGCTGCTCGACGGCGCGACGGGCACCGAGTTCATGAAGGCGGGGATGCCCGCCGGCGTCTGCGTCGAGCAGTGGGCGCTGGAACACCCGGAGACGGTCGCCTCCGTCGCGCGCGGCTATGCCGACGCGGGCAGCGACGTGGTCTACGCCCCCACCTTCCTGGCGAACGCGGGCAACCTGCGGATGTACGGACTGAGCGAGCAGGTGGCGGAGCTGAACGCCGCCCTCGTTCGCACCGTCCGTGAGGCGCTCGCCGGCCGCGGGACGCTCGTCGCGGGGGATATGTCCACCACCGGGCTGATGTGCGAGCCGTTCGGCGAGACGGAATTCGTCCACCTGATCGGCATCTACGCCGAACAGGCCCAGGCGCTCGCGGACGCGGGCGCCGACCTGCTGGCCATCGAGACGATGAGCTCCCTCTCCGAATGCCGCGCGGCCGTGCTTGCCGCACGGCAGACGGGTCTTCCGCTCTTTTTGACGATGACGGTCGACGCCGAGGGGCGAACGATGTGGGGGGACGACGTGCTCGCCGCGCTGGTCGTGCTTCAGGATTTGGGGCTGTCGGCCTTCGGGCTCAACTGCTCGGAGGGGCCTGACGACATGGTGCCCCTCTTTGAACGGATCGCGCCCTATGCGAAAATCCCCCTCATCGCCAAGCCCAACGCGGGCAATCCCCCGCTTTCTCCCGTGCAGTTCGCCGACAAGTGCGCCCGCCTCATGCGGCGGGGCGTTTCGATCATCGGCGGCTGCTGCGGCACCGACCCGGAATACGTCGCCGCGCTCCGCCACATGGTGGACGCCTTCGACGTCGACCGCGTGAAGGTCGCGCCCGCCGACTACGACATCCTCGCCGCCGGCCGGGAGGTCTACTACCTCGACGACGACCTCGAATACTCCGAGCCGCTCACCTGCGAGGTGGATATGGCGGATACGCTTCTGGAGGTTTCACACGACAGCTGCGACGCGGTGCTCATCCATCTCGATACCCCCGACGACGGCTACCGTTTTTCCCTCAACGCGCACATGGTCGACATGCCCGTCGCCTTTGAGTCGGAGTCGCTCGAGGCGCTCGACAGCGCCCTGCTCCACTACAACGGCAAGGCCATCGTCGTCTCCACCTCCTGCGAGATCGAAAAGGAGGAGCTCGAGGCGCTCGCCGCGCGCTATGGGGCGATTGTAATGTAGGGGTGCCGGGGTTCGCCCCGGCGGCGCTTCTCTGATTTACCGCTCATCGAGCGGCGCAGTTGCCGGGTCCCGCCCCGGCAGGCGGCCCCCTTTCTTGTGCGGACAAGAAAAGGGGGAAAGAAGCCGCAAGGGGCTTGGGCGGCCTGCCCGGGCTGCGCCCGGAGCGCGCTACGCGCGA
>NZ_JANFZX010000037.1:0-29046 GCF_024461615.1 Anaerotruncus sp. DFI.9.16 | reverse complement strand
TGAGCCACGGCATGCGCCGCACAGAGGTCAGAAGCCGTGCCGGAGATTCTCACCTCGGGCATGTGTTCACCGGCGATCCGGAATCCCCCAACGGCGTGCGCTACTGCATCAACAGCGCGTCTCTCCGCTTCGTCCCCTATGCGAAGATGGAGGCCGCGGGCTACGGATATCTCCTGTACCTGTTTGAGGAATGAGTTCGCAAAATACAATGATATAATAAGCAGCGTCCCAATCATTATGAACCGGGACGCTGTCGTTTATGCTCATGTCGGTTTATTCAAACAAGACGTTCAGCTTGCTGTTCAGAATCAGATCGGCATAGGCAAGCGGGTCCTTGTAGATCAGATAGTTCAGCTCTGACCGCTGGAAGCGGTTGTCGGCAACTTCGTTTTCAACGGCTGTGCAGTCAATGGAAATCCGGCTTCCATCGTCAAAAACCAGTTCTACGCTGGCTGTGTCGATGTTGAATTGACAGAAAATAAGTTTACTCATAGTCATATCTCCAAGATGTTTTTTGAGGTGAATCAGGCGGTCAATTCCGGGTGATTATTGGCAGGAATCATACCGAAACCCGCTGCAAATCATTCAAAATAAGTCGTTGCGAACGGTTAGTACGTATAAAAAAGCTGGCTACAAAACGGCTACAAAATTCGTAAGAAACCTATGTACAGCCCGAAATACGTGGATTATTTGGACAAAATGCGTATCGAGAGTGCATTTTATAACCCTAAATCAAAGCCCAAGACTTGAGTGGGAATGATTTCGGAGGTCTGAAAAAGCCCGTGAACACTGGACTTTTTGAGGATTATAGCCTTTCGTGGCAACGAAATGGCAACATTTTTTCATTATTAATAAAAAGAGAGCTAACTGATTTTGATTAAGTCAGTTAGCTCTCTTTTTTGCGTTCTAGTTGAAGTTAATCCTTACCCTCGTTGAATGCGTCAACCAGCAGGTCGCTCAGTCCTTGAGAGGGTGTCAACTTATGCCATTTCCCAGAGGTGTCAAACTCAGGATAGTGATACCGCCAACGGTCATATTCCTCCTGCGTAATCTCTCCCGCTTTCAACATAGCAGCGGCTTGACGCCAAGCGCACAGCATCTCGTGAAGCGTGGCAGCATCCTTGCCTTTGAATACATCTACACGGAGATGGACTTCTCCGTCACACTCACAGACTTTCACGCCGTATCTGTCCTCCAGAGTAAACAGGGTGTGCATCAAGCCGATATAGGAGTCGATGTCCAGCACAGCCAATGCCTGCGGAGATACATCAAGTACCTGAGCTAGAGAAGCGGTCAAGTCCGCTTTTGGGGTTCTTGTCCCTGTTTCATACTGAGCCAGACGAACATCGGCTGACTTCCGACACTAAATAAGTATTACTATGTAAAAAAGGAGGAGCGTCTATGGAGAACAACTTTATGAGAGTAGAAGATGTGGCAAAAGAGCTGGGTATCTCAAAGTCCTATGCCTACAAGATCGTGCAGAAACTCAATGCAGATTTACGGGCAAAGGGCTTTTTGACCATCTCAGGCCGGAGAGAATCGTAATGGCAGTTTACAAAGAGGACAAAACCAACACATGGCGGGTGCTTTACCGTTATGTCGATTGGACGGGTGAAAAGAAACAGACGCAGAAGCGTGGATTCAAAACCAAGCGCAAGCACAGGCGTGGGAGCGTGAGCAGTTCAACAAGGCGTCCACCGATCTGGATATGACCTTCAACAGCTTTGTCGAGCAGTACACGGCGGATATGAAGACCCGCATCAAGGAAAACACATGGGCAACCAAAGATCATATTATCCGCACAAAGCTCTCGCCCTATTTTGGAAAACTGAAAATGTGCAATATTACCGCGCAGCAGATTATTACTTGGCAAAATGAGCTGTTGAATCACAAGGATGAAAACGGAAAGGCCTATTCCCCGGTTTATCTCAAAACCGTTCACAATCAGCTTAGCGCCATCTTCAACCATGCGGTCAGGCATTACAACCTCAGAGAGAATCCATGTAAAAAGGCTGGCAGCATGGGCAAGAAGAAAAACCGCGAAATGCTGTTCTGGACGAAGGAAGAATACCTCAAGTTCGCCGATGCGATGATGGACAAGCCGTTATCATTCTACGTTTTCGAGATGCTCTACTGGTGCGGTATCCGCGAGGGGGAGCTGCTAGCGCTTACTCCGGCAGACTTTGACTTCAAAAAAGGTACGGTCACCATCAATAAATCCTATCAACGCCTCAACCGGCAGAATGTCATCACGACGCCCAAGACGGAAAAAAGCAATCGCACCATCAAAATGCCGCAGTTTCTCACGGGTGAAATTCAAGACTATCTGAAAATGCTCTACGATGTTGGAGAGAATGATCGGATGTTCACTGTCACCAAAAGTTATCTTCATCGGGAGATGGACAGGGGCGCAAAAGAGGCTGGCATCAAGCGCATTCGGATACACGACATCAGGCACAGCGCGGTTTCGCTATTGATTGATATGGGCTTTTCCGCAACTGCCATTGCTGACAGGGTAGGTCATGAAAGCATCGACATCACCTAAAACTACGCACACCTGTTTCCGTCCAAGCAGACGGAGATGGCAGAAAAGCTGACTATGGAAAGGGGCAATTGATTATGTCACTGAAAAATCGAGATGAACACAACCGCTGGAGAAACAAAACTGTGGCTTTCCGGGTATCGCCGGAGGAGGACGCGCAAATTGAAATTGCCGTGAAGCTCACAGGCTTGACCAAGCAGGATTATATCATTCGCCGCCTGTTATGTAAGGATGTGGTGGTACAGGGGAATCCGAGAGTATATAAGGCGCTGCGCAATCAGTTTGCTGCTGTGCTGGCTGAGCTGCGGCGTATAGAGGTCGGCGGCAGCATGGATGATGAATTGCTGGACACGATTCAAATGCTGGCAGAAATTATGGATGGGATGAAGGAGGACGGTGCCTATGATGATTGAAGCAAACGAAAAGACTGCCCTTGTACCATCTGTTGGCGCAGATGAAAGGCAGTCGATTCAAACAAATTCTGAAAACAGTATACCCACTTCTGAGCAGGAAATCAATGACCAGATTGAAAATTCCGAAGAAAGTCTGGAAGAAATGTATCGCCGGATGCAGCGTCTGAATGACCCGGCATATCTTCCGACCGTTACCATGCAGGAGCTTTATGAGAATGTTTACCAGAGCAGGCCGCCCATTATAGACGGTCTGCTCTACTCCGGCACCTACCTCTTTGCGGGAGCGCCGAAGGTGGGCAAGTCGTTTTTTATGGCGCAGCTTGCTTATCATATCAGCACCGGGGAAAAGCTCTGGGATTATGAAGTGCATCAGGGAACAGTTCTCTATCTGGCTTTGGAGGATGACTACCAGCGATTGCAGGAGCGAATGTTTCGTATGTTCGGCGTGGAGGGAACAGACAAGCTCCACTTTGCCGTGTACGCAAAGCAGCTCGGCAATGGTTTGGATGAACAGTTGGAGCGATTTGTGAAAGAGCATCCCGATACGAAACTTATCATCATTGACACGCTGCAAAAAGTCCGGGAGCTGGGCGGCGAGGCATACAGTTATGCGGATGACTACCAGATTGTCGGTAAGTTCAAACAGTTTGCCGACAGGAAAGGCGTGTGTATGTTGGTGGTGCATCACACAAGAAAGACGCCGGCCGGGGACAAGTTCGAGATGATCTCCGGAATAACTGGGTTACTGGGCTGCGCTGATGGTGCCTTTGTTCTCCAGAAAGAAAAGCGTACTGACAGCGCCGCCATTCTGGATGTTGTGGGGCGCGACCAACCCGACCAGAGAATTCATCTTGTAAGGGATGAAGAAAGGCTGATATGGTGTTTCGATCATGCAGACCGGGAGCTTTGGATAGAACCGCCGGATTCAATGTTAGTGGCAATCGAAAAACTGCTCACCCTTGAAAGCCCAATGTGGCAAGGCAGCGCAACGGAATTGATTGCGGCGCTGGGCATGGATATCCTGCCCAATGCTCTGACGAAGAAGCTCAATGTCAAGGCAAGCAAGCTCTGGAATGATTTCCACATTCAATACAAAAACGAGCACACACGCAGCGGCAGCAGAATTATTCTGACGCTCGCCAAAGCTGCCGTGTGACGATGGTGACGGTTGTGACGATGAAATAAAAGGTGGTGGGTGGTCTTAAAACCATCGTCACTATCGTCACAACCGTCACGAGATGGAAAGGAAAAGAAGCGATATGAAAAATGTGCAGATACCCTATGAGCTGTTCGTAGATTTAGTGTTGTACCACTTGAGAGGCGAAGATGATTTTGACGATGACATCCGGCAGGGCTTGGAGCAAAAGCTGGACGCCATGTTGAACAGGCAGCTCTACTCTCAGTACAAGACCGCCCCCACCGATGAGCAGTGGGAGCAGGCAAGGCAGGAATATCTTGACCGCCGTGGTGTGCCGCAGAGCTATCGATGGACTACTCCTCCTTGGGAGCTATGACAGGAGCGTGCCGCGCTCCTGTTGCTGGCAGACAAGAAAAATAATTGACTGTCAGCAGCCCTACGCCGTATCCGTCTCCGTGGAAAAATCCGCAGATTTTGAAACGGAAAGGCAGAGGGATTTTCAAAAATTTCTCTGCCTGTGGGCGGCAAATATGAGCAGAAATGTGCTGCGAATAGATTGCTGTCCACATAGGATTTTGAGGCTGTGGGTACCACCCGCAAGCCGAAAAAGACGGAGAGGCTTCCGGCAGAAGCCGCATGCCCCCTCGGAGAGCCCACGATACTTTGCAGCCGAAGGATGAAAGTATCATAGTGGGTTATTACACTTCCGCAGAAGTGCCTCGTCGGAGCTTACCGTGTCTATACAAACTATGAAAATGGAGGAAACTGCCTATGGCAAGAGGCGATGGTGTTTACCGTACCAGCGCAAGAAACGCAAGGATGACCGCCGAAAAAGTTGGTAACGCACAGCGGCATAACGAACGAGAAAAAGAATCATATACCAATCAAGATATTGTCCCGGAGCGCACAGAAACAAATGTGCATTTCAAAACGCCAACCGCTGGCTACGCGGAGATGTTTGACCAGATGGTGGCGGACGGAACGATCTCTACCCGTGGTCTGAAAGCCGATGCAGAAAAGTTCGGAGAGCTGATCTTCGATGTAAACTCTGCCTACTTCTACAATCCGGCGGATACGGCTTCGCAAAACAATTTTACGCCGATGCCTACAAAAGCGCAATCAAAATCGTGGGCGGCGAGCAATATATTTTGTCGGCGGTCATACACGCCGATGAACGCAACCGGGCAATGTCCGAATCGCTGGGCGAGGATGTCTACCACTATCATCTTCATGTGGTCTATATCCCTGTGGTGAAGAAAGATGTTCTCTGGACAAAGCGGTGCAAAGACCCGGCGCTGGTCGGTACGGTCAAGGAGCGCATCACGCAGGTCAGCATGAGCAAGAAATGGAATTCTAAGCCTGCCTTTGATGAAAACGGCGCGCCGATGCTGACGAAGAACGGTAAAGCGGTTCTCAAAAAATCCTACTCGGTGTTGCAGGACGATTTCTTCCAAGATATGCGCTCCGCCGGGTATGACGATGTGGAGCGTGGAGAGCGTGGCAGCTCCGAAGAACATCTGACGGTCACGCAGTTTAAGGTAGAACGGGAGCAGGAACGGCTTGCCGATATTTCTGAACAGACAGCGCAGAAAGCGCAGGAGGCCGCCGCGCTGGACAAGCGGATTGAGAAAATTCAGAAGCAGCAGATCGCTGTGCAGTCGGTAGACAAGATCGAGGCAAAGCCGGTGCCACTGTCCTCTAAGGTCATGCTGGAACGCGCTGAGTATGAGAGCCTCGCAGCGGCGGCAAAAAAATATATCACGCAGGATAGGAAAGAATCTAAACTGCAAAAGGCGCTGGATGCAGCCTATAAGCTGATTGCGGAATTGAAGGCGCAGGTCGCTGCGCTGACAAAGGAGCTGTTTGAATACAAGTCAATACACAACAGGCTCAATATGGCAGGACTGCAACAGGAAAACGAATCTCTCCGTGGCAAAGTACACAGCTATGAAACGGTCATTGAACGCAACAACCTATGGAGCTTCTTTGACAGGCATAGGGCGAAAACGCATACAAGGGACGATGCCAGGTAAGCCCGTGTAGAGCCGCGAAAAACGGCATTCTTCCGATGGGAGCAGTCCAAATGAACACTGCATCGTTTGGGCGCTCCCTACGCAGATATAATCATGAATGGAGAGCCAGCGAATTATCTGAAAGAAATTACCGCATACAAGCCATTTGAGAATTGGCAGGACTGCCGTCCGTGGGAGAAATCCTGCGGGCGGTATTTTTCATAAAAGTTATTTATTGAACATGACAAAAAATATTCTTGACTTTTGCGGTGGGTTTGCATATAATATAGTTGAATCCAAAAATGAATTTTTTGCAATGTTAAAGTTATTTTTTCCTCATGACAAAGGAGATGGTGAGGCTGAAACTCGGAGATATTGCTTCTGTTCGGAGCGGTCTGGTATTATCACGGAAGCTTTCAAAAACGCCTACGAAATATCGATACCAACTTATCAATTTACGATCGATTAATCAAGTTGGATATATTGAAACTGAGAATGTCGATTTATATGACGCGACAGAGCCGCTGGGTTCTGAGTATCTGACGCATACAGGGGATGTTGTAATCCGGCTTACCGCACCATACACTGCTGTGTTGATTGATGACACAACATCGGGAATGGTCATTTCATCGAACTTGGTTGTGATTCGTGCGGATACAAGCCTGATTTTGCCGGAGTATCTATACTGGCTCTTGAATACGCCTAAGATAAAACGTCAGATATATGAAAACACTTCGAGCAACATGCTTGGCGCTGTTAAACCACGGTATTTTGCTGATTTTGAGGTGAGCCTTCTATCAATACAAAACCAGAAAAAGATTGCGGAGTTGAACCTGTTGGCACATCGAGAATGTCAACTCCTAAATGAGCTGGCGTTGGAAAAAGAAAAGTACTATTCCAATATGATTAATGAGATACAAAAACAGATGAGAAGAGGTATTGGCCATGACGACTAAAAGTGATATTGAGCGCGTTCTCTGGAGCGCCTGCGACAGTTTCCGGGGAAAAATTGACAGCTCCCGCTATAAAGACTATATCCTATCCATGCTTTTCGTAAAATATTTAAGCGATGTTTCCAAGGAGAAGCACGAAGAATACATCAAGCAGTACGATGGCGATGAACGCCGTGTAGCACGGGCTATGAGCCGCGAGCGCTTTACCCTGGACGAAGATTCCACATTTGACTATCTGTATGAAAATCGAAACGATTCCGAGATTGGTCAAAAAATTAATGTTGCGCTTTCCCATATTGAGGAGCACAACAGTGGCAAGCTTCGAAATGTGTTCCGTGCCATCGACTTTAACTCTCAGGTGGACTTCGGTGACGTAAAGGAAAAGAACGCGACTTTGCGTAATCTACTGGAGGATTTCAGTGGCATTGACCTTCGTCCCGGTCAACTCGGCTCTGCCGATATCATCGGCGACGCCTATGAATATATGATCGCAAACTTTGCCTCAGATGCAGGCAAAAAGGGTGGTGAGTTTTTTACCCCAAGCCAGGTTTCCGAGCTGGTGGCATCCCTTGTAAAGCCGAGGGAGAATGATCGCATATATGACCCCACCTGCGGAAGTGGCGGTCTTCTGCTCAAAGCCTATAAAAAGGTACCCAGCGGTAAGGTGGCCATCTACGGTCAGGAATTGAATGCTCAGACTTGGGCGCTCTGTACCATGAATATGTTCCTCCACGGTGTTGACGATGCCCGCATCTGGCAGGGCGATACGCTGGCGAACCCGCAGAATATTGAAGATGACAAGCTCATGAAGTTCCAGTGTGTTGTCGCGAATCCTCCGTTCAGTCTGGATAAATGGGACAGCGGGTTTCTCTCCAACGCACCGGTGGATGCCAAGGGGAAAAAGCAGGAGAAAATGACAGCTTCCCTTGACACGTGGAAGCGTTTTGACTGGGGAGTGCCGCCATCTTCCAAGGGCGACTATGCGTTTGTACTTCATATGCTGGCAAGTCTGGATGCTGAGAACGGACGCATGGCAATCGTGCTGCCCCACGGCGTGCTCTTCCGTGGTGCCAGCGAGGGAAAAATCCGCAAACAGATTGTAGAACTCAATCTGCTTGATGCTGTCATCGGACTGCCGGCGAACCTGTTCTACGGTACCGGTATTCCTGCCTGCATTCTGGTATTTAAGAAAAACCGCGCCCGCCGGGATGTGATTTTCATCGATGCTTCCGGCGATGGAAACTATGAAAAAGGCAAAAACCAGAATATCCTACGTAATGAGGACATCGCCAAAATTGTCAGCACCTACGATGCACGCCAGAGCGTTGATAAGTATGCATATGTTGCATCCTTTGACGAAATCAAGGAAAACGACTTCAACTTGAATATTCCCCGCTACGTGGATACCTTTGAGGAAGAAGAACTGGTGGATATTGACGAGGTGAAGCAGAATATTGCCAGCATTGAGGCTGAATTAGCCGAGGTGCAGGCACAGATGAAGAAATACTTAAACGAATTGGGATTGTGATGGCAAAAATGAATTCAGAAATAGGTCGGACAGCAATCGATGAAAAAGTGCGAATGAAGTTATGGGCTGTCTCGGGTGGAAGATGTGAGCTATGCAATAGATTATTGTACCAGGATCTTGTTTTCGGTTACGATGGAAATTTTGGAGAAATGGCGCATATTCATGCTGTCAGTGAAGGTGGCCCTCGTCACAAATATGGCATGACCATCGACGAAAAGAATAATATTGACAATTTAATGTTGCTATGCGAAGAACATCATCACATGATAGATATACACCCTGAAGATTTTAAGGAAGGGTTATTAATCAAGAAAAAGATAGCTCACGAAGCAAGAATCCGTGAAGTCACAGGAATTCCAAGTGAGCAGAGCTGCAGAATCATTACATATTTCTCAAATATTGATAATCAGGCAGAGTTTAGTTCAGAAAGACTTCTTCGTGAAGCTGTCCTGCTTTCGGGGCGTGTTCCCATGCAAGAGCCAATAATCAATCTAAGTGCTGATTCTTGTACGAGCTATACGGCGAGTGAACCTGTTTTTCAACAGAAATCTCAAGAATTGGAGCGGAATTTTAAAAATTGGTTTGATGCTGTGATAAAAAGTAAAGATAGTATCGGTATTTTCGCACTTGCTCCGCAGCCATTATTATTTAAGCTTGGTACGCTTATTAACGATCAATACAATGCGGTTGCATTCCAGTGCCATAGAAGTGGACATAAATGGGCTTGGCCTAAAGCGATAGCATCAGTTGAATTTCAATTCTTGAATACAAAGGAAGGAAAACCAAATGTGCTGGCTTTGGTAATTGATCTCAGCGCTCCTGTATGTGATGATAGAATTACATCTGTGCTTGGAGACAATGCTACAATCTACCATATAACGTTAGATGAACCATCAAGGACTTTTGTATCCGGAGAAATTATTCAGGAAGAGTTTGTAAAAGTGTTCCGTGTCGCAATGGAAACTCTAAAAAATTTGCGTCCTGCGCCAGAATGTATTCATATTTTTCCTGTTATGCCGAATTCTTTGGCAGTACGCGCCGGAATGGACTATATGCCTAAGGCGGATCTGCCAGTTGTTATTTATGAACAAGCAAATCAAGCAGATGGCTTTTTTAAGGCGCTAACAATAGGAGGTTAAAATGACAGATCAAGAAAAAATTCTGGGTATGCTTCTTAGTAGAATTGCAGATGAGATAAATATCACATCGACAATGCAAGACAAAGCTGTTAGCAGCTATACTGCTGTTGGCAAGTGGATTGGTGATGGGTTGGACTATGATGTAAAAATAATGCCACAGGGTTCCATGAATTTGGGAACGGTCATTAAGCCTATTGATGATCGAGACGATTATGACATGGACCTTGTATGCTTGCTTAAAAACGGTCAGTATCTTTCCTTAAAAGATATCAAAAATCTGGTTGGTGATCGGCTAAAAGAAAATGCTACATACCTCCAGAAACTTGAAAAAGAAGGTAAGCGTTGCTGGACGATGCAATATGATGAATTCCATATGGATATTTTGCCATGCGTTCCCTTAAATGGTTATTTTATCGAACCCAATATCACAGCGATTAAGCTGACACACAAAATCGGCGATGGAACATATGTGCCTCGGTACAGCAATCCTTACGCATACCACAAGTGGTTTGATAACCGCATGAAAGATATCCTTTTGATCGAAAAGCGCGCCTTTGCTGCACAGAACAAGACTGAAATTGATAAAGTTCCAACACACAAAATGCGCACCCCTCTTCAAAAGGCAATTCAGTTGCTGAAACGTCATAGAGATATCTGCTTTCAAAACGTTTCGGATGATGCACCCATATCAATTATTATCACAACTCTTGCAGCATGGGCTTATAACGGTGAAACGAACGTATATGAAGCACTTTGCAATATTTTGGAACGAATGCCCAAATACATCGAATGTCGAGATGGTGTTTATTGGGTAGAAAATCCCGCTATGCCGGAAGAAAATTTTGCTGACAAATGGAATGCAGAGCCAAATAAGCGGACTGCATTTATAAGTTGGCTTGGCAGAGCGAGAAGAGAACTAATTGATAATCCGCTTGCGTGCTTTGGAATGGATGGCATTGCAGAAGAATACAAGAAATATCTTGGAGAGAGACCAGTTCAGCGTGCATTTAATGCGGTGGGTGACAAAACTCGTGTGGCGAGAGAACGGGGAGAACTTACAGTCAACGGTCTCACTGGGGGGCTCTCTGCATCGGCTAAACATATTGGCTATCCAGTAAAGGAGCATACGTTTTGGGGTGAATAGAAAGAAATATCAAAAAGTAAAAACATACCGACTGATTGACCAACTGGTAACTATAAAACAAAGATTTCCAGAATCGGATGTTACCATCAAAAATGGTGCGTTGCACTGGAGCGGATACGTAAAGCCGACAGCAGTTTCGCGCATATATCACGTGGTAATTGACTACAAGTTGAGAAAGCGGCCTGTTGTAAGACTATGTGGGGAGAATATACAAGGACTTGATAGACCTAATTTTCCTCATAAATTTCATACTGACTATGAAAAAAAGCAAGTTGATCTATGCTTACATCTTCGATATGAATTTACTTCCAGTATGCTAATCGCTGATACAATTATTCCGTGGGCAATTGAATGGTTATATTTTTATGAGATATGGTTGGCAACCGACACATGGTGCGGTGGCGGAAAGCATCCTGAAGGAAAAAAGAAATGCGGGGTAACACATGAGCATAGTCTTAAAGCCGCTGTTTGATATTCTGACAGGCGATGTCGCTGTCATGAATAACGTGTTATATAACTACCTCATAATGCTGGTCGTCGGCGAAATTGCGTTTCGCGTTGCATTTAGCCTTGTTGGTGATGCATATAACTTGGGTTTGATAAGCGGAAAATCGGCGGGTTCCATTCTCCACTGGATTATTCGATTAGTTATTTATGTAGCCATAGCCTATTTATTACGAGGCGGTATATGGTTGTATAGATTTGTGATAGGTGTACCGCACTGGGTATGGTGGACTTTAACAGGAGTCATTGTGGCGGCTATGATACTTGTGATTGTACTCCGCTATGTAAGGGAAAAGAGGACGAGCGAAAATGGACAAGCAGATAAAGAAACGAATTGAACAGATTCGACGTGGTGAGGTACCAGAGGGGTATAAATACGGAAAGGATGGCGTATACCCTAAAGATTGGAAATCTCAGAAGATGATGCAGTGGCTGTCATTAAAAGAACGACCTGTTTTGTTGCGGGACGAACTAAGCTATCAACTAGTGACGGTTCGTAGGGCTTTTGGAGGGGTAGATTCCAGAGGCCAGTATTGCGGAAAAGATGTGCTGGTCAAGAACTATTTTGAAGTTAGACAAGGAGATTTTTTGATCTCTAAGAGACAAATTGCACATGGAGCATGTGGTATCGTTCCAGAAAAGTTGGACTGTGCGGTGGTTTCCAACGAGTACAACGTTTTTGTTCCAGAACAAGGCACAGATGTGGACATGTTTAATCTTATGATGCAGCTTCCTCATTATAAGCGATTGTTTTACCTTATGAGCGATGGAGTCCATATTGAAAAGCTCTTATTCAAAACACAAGACTGGATGAAGCGTTCTTTAGCGATGCCACCACTCGATGAGCAGCAAAAAATTGCCGCAATCCTTACCACGCAGGACAAGGTAATCGAGCTGAAAGAAAAGCTCCTTGCCGAAAAGCAACGGCAGGAAAAGTATCTGTGCCAGCAGCTTCTGACCGGCAAAAAGCGTCTGCCGGGGTTCTGTGGAGAGTGGAAGAAAGTTAAGCTGAAAAAGTTGTTGAAAGAGCGAAAAACATATGCACAAAAGGGAGCAGAATTTCCTCATGTTACGCTTTCTACTACAGGCATATATTCTAAAAGTGAACGATATGATAGGGATCATCTTGTGAAGTCGGGAGATAAAGAATACAAAATTACGCATTTCGGAGATATTTGCTACAATCCTGCCAACTTAAAGTTTGGTGTAATATGCGTTAACACATACGGAGACGCTATTTTTTCCCCAATCTATGTTACATTTGAAGCAACCGAAACTGTGAACATCGACTTTCTATCCAACTACTTAATGCGCTGGGATTTTATTAATGCAGTTAGGAAGTACGAAGAAGGAACAGTGTATGAACGAATGGCAGTAAAACCCGAAGATTTTCTTAAGTATGAGGTTTTATTACCTGCGCTGAACGAACAAACTGCTATTGCCGAAATTCTCTCAACATCAGACCGCGAGATTTCCCTTCTTCAAAAATCCATTGACGCCGAAAAGCAAAAGAAAAAAGCCCTGATGCAGCTCCTGCTTACAGGCATTGTGAGGGTTAAGGTATGACTATATATTTTTACGATCAAAAGTCAGGTAACCCAGTCTGCTATACCCCTAATGCAAAAGATTATTACACAATGGATGGCGTGGTATATGCATACGTCAAAGACGGCTACTGGTATTCTTATAAGGATAATAGCTGGATCGGATGGCAAAAGGACAACTGGTTTTATGATTCCAATGGAAATCCGCTATATTTTACAGAAAAGAGGTGAGACACAATGGCAACAAATCCCCCAAGCGGCGACGGTCACAGAAATGGTGCGGTCAAAGGCAGAACGCAGAGTTTGAACCCTAAAACAGGGCTATACACAAAGCGTGATACCAAAACCGGAAAGTTTATGGATGTAAAAACGACCGGAGGACAGTTCAAGGGCGTCACCAAAGAGAAGCAAGGCTAAAACGCAGGAGGCGAGGCGGTTTACACCGCCCCGCTATTCTTGGTTTTATAGATATCACACGAAGGAGGCTCAATAATGAACCCTGACCTCTATCTTGAAAAGAACGCCAGCCAGCAGCCGGCCATTGATTTGCTGCGTGCCATGGGCTATACCTACATATCTCCGGAGGACTGCGCCATGCAGCGCGGCAGCGGTTACCATGTGCTGCTCCGAGATATTCTGCGCGGCCAGCTGCGCCGACTGAACCGCTACACTTACGCCGGTGCAGAAAACGAGTTTTCTGCCGCTAATATTGAGCGCGCTATGGAGGATCTGGACGAGCCTCTGACGGATGGATTCGTTCGCACCAGCGAGAAAATTTACGATGCGCTACTGCTGGGTAAAAGTTATCCCGAAACCGTGGGCGATGGGAAAATGCTCAGCTTTAACCTCAAGTACATTGACTGGGAGCACCCCGAAAACAACCTCTACCATGTGACGGAGGAATATGCCGTTGAAAGTCAGGACAAGCAGCATAATGCTCGCCCTGATATTGTGCTGTTTATCAATGGTATTCCCTTTGCTGTGATCGAATGCAAAGCACCGCAGGTTTCCGTCGATCAAGCGGTGGAACAGACTGTGCGCAATCAGCAGGCGGACTATATCCCTCAGCTCTTTAAATACGCTCAGATTGTTATGGCTACCAACAAGAATGCTGTGAAATACGCCACAGCCGGAACACCGAAAAAGTTTTGGAATGTCTGGAAAGAGCAAAACGAAGCATTCATGAGTCACCAGCTTGTGCGGCTGCTTGATGACCGTGTGCCCACTGAACAAGATAAAAATATAATTTCATTGTTTAGCAGAAAACGTGTCATGGAGCTTATGCGGTATTTCATTCTCTACGACGCCAATGTCAAAAAAATCTGCCGCTATCAGCAGTATTTTGCAATTAAGGAAATTGTCAAGACCATCGGCGAAATCGACGAGCGCGGTAATCGCCAAAGCGGTGTTATCTGGCATACACAAGGTAGCGGCAAGAGCCTGACCATGGTCATGCTGGCAAAGTATATCCTCATGGAGCTAACAGACTGCCATCCCAGAGTTGTAATTGTAACTGACCGTAAAGAGCTGGACGGGCAAATTGCAGCTACCTTTGCACACACACGGTTGAACCCTGCCCGTGCAACCAGTGGACGGCATCTTGTTGAACTTGTAAACAGCGGTAAAGCGGATGTGATCACAAGTATCATTAACAAGTTCAATACCGCTGAGCGTATGGCAACAAAAAATGAGTCCAGAGACGTCTTTATTCTGGTGGACGAGAGTCACCGTTCAAATTACGGCCTGATGGCAACAAAGATGCGCAGCGTATTCCCGAACGCTTGCTATATTGGCTTTACCGGAACGCCTCTGATGAAGAAAGAAAAGAACACCATGTCCAAGTTTGGCAAGCTGATCCATAAGTACACGATTAAAGACGGCGTGGATGATGGCGCTATTGTACCGCTAATCTACGAAGGGCGCTTTGTGGATCAGTATGTTGACGAGGAAAACATCGACCTTTGGTTTGAGCATACCACTAAGCGGCTGACAGATGCGCAGAAGGAAGACCTGGCAAAGAAATGGAGCAGTATCCGCCGCCTGACATCCACCGATGCACGGATTAAGCGTATTGCCCTTGACATTAACACTCATTTCATTGAGGGCTATAAAAATACCGGATTCAAAGCTATGCTTGCCACGAACTATAAAAGAGATGCGGTTCGCTATCTTGAATGCTTTGAGCAGTTTGATGACCTGACGTGTGCTGTGGTTATCTCACCGCCGGATATGCGCGAGAGTGTTGATGACATGGATGAGGGCACTGACGATAAGGTCGTGGCATACTGGAATAAAATGATGCGGCAGTACGGCGATGCAGACCGTTATGAAGAGGCAATGAAAAACAAGTTCTGCGACGGTGAAATCGATATACTCATCGTTTGCAGCAAGCTCCTCACCGGCTTTGACGCACCCATTTGCCAGGTGCTATACATTGACAAGGAACTGAAAGAGCATGGCCTTTTGCAGGCCATCGCCCGCACCAACCGGCTTCACGAAGGCAAGGACTACGGTCTGATTGTGGATTATCGGGGGCTGATTGAAAAGCTGGATACCGCGATGGATATGTACAGCGGCGCAGGACTTGAGAATTTCGACAGCGGAGACTTGAAGGGCGTGGTTGTGGATGTTATGTCCTCCGTCGGAAACTTGCGCGATTCGTATACCCGACTGATTGAATTGTTTGCACCGGTTCGGAATAAGGCGGACGCAGAAGAAGTGGAGGTTTTTCTTGCGGATGACAAAATCCGTGAAGACTTCTATAATCTCCTGTGTGTCTTCGGAAAAGCTCTCAACCTGGTGTTGAATTCTGAGCAAGCCTATGCCGCTGTTCCAAAGGACGAACGGAAAAAATATCAAAGTACGTTTATCTTTTTTGCAAAGGTGCGACGCAGCGTAAAGATCCGTTATTGCGATGCCATAGACAACAGCGAGTACGAACCACTGATGCAAAATCTTTTAGATACCCACTTATCTGTAGCCGGTGTCCGCCAGATCACAAGCCCAATCAACATTCTAAATAAAGATGATTTTGAAAAGGAACTGGACGAGCTTGGGTCACTTCGCGCGAAAGCCGATGCAATCGCAAGCCGCATGACAAAGAGTATCAGCGAGAAGTATGATGAAAATCCCGCCTACTATGACAGCTTCTCCAAGAGAATAAAGGATGCATTGGATCAGTATAAAGAACAAGTGATTACAGAGGCTGAGTATCTGGCTAAGATGCGTACCATTATGGAAGATTACCACGCCGGACGAAGTTCTATAAGCTACCCGGAATCCATTAAGAACAATGTTCATGCGCAGGCATTTTACGGTGTGCTTTCCGCCATCCTCGATGATGATAAATCTGCAGATGTTGCCCCGGATTTTGCCGCAGAAATAGCCGAGGAAATTACAAAAATCATCGCAAAGCATAGTCAGGTGGACTGGACAAACAACAAGACCATTCATGATCGCATCTCGCAGGATATTGACGACCTATTTTATGAGTACGAGAAAACGCGCGGACTGAAGCTCTCCTTTGATGTTATCGACAAGATCATTGAGAATGTAAAAACCGTTGCGCTGCGGAGGTTTTGAGGATGACATCAATTTCAATTCTCCGCAAAGTTGTGTCCGATGGAAAAGAGATCATCTATCATTTGGAGCAAAAGCCAGTCAAGAACTTGAATCTTCGAATAAGAAAAGACGGCAGCGTTTATGTATCGGCAAATGATGATGTTCCAGTTGGTAAAGTGGACGAATTTGTGGTCAGCAAGGGAGCCTATATTCTATCGGCTTTACAACGATTTCAGGAATTGTCTCGATATCGTCCACAGCCAAAACAATACACCAGCGGAGAGACATTTTGTATTTTAGGTCGAGGGCTGCGGCTGAAGGTTTTTGAAGGTTCCAAAGATGCAATCCATTCAGATGGTGTGTATATTTTTCTTCAGGCAAAAGATTCTACGGACGCAAAACGCAAAGAGCGCATTGTGACACGATTTTTAGATCAACAATGCAAAGATCAGTTTGGCGAGATTATGGCAGAAATTTATCCGCTGTTCCAGAAATACGGTGTAGTCCAGCCGACACTGCGCATTCGTGATATGGATACGCGATGGGGTTCCTGCCTATCGAAAAAAGGAATCATCACATTAAATAAACGGTTGCTGGAAGCGCCCCGAAGCTGTATCGAGTATGTGGTAATGCATGAATTTTGTCACTTTATTCACCCAAACCATTCCAAGCAGTTTTACGGCTTTCTTGCTATGCTGATGCCTGATTGGAAGGAACGCAAAGTGGCGCTTGATAAGTGCGCAGAATTTTGGCTGTAGATTATTAACTGTTATAATTTCGTGGCAACAGCATGGCAACAAAAAATCAGATAGCCCAAACTATCTGGATAATGAAAACAATGTAAATACTCTGAGCTAAATTTCATAAGCAAAACTGTTTAGAACACACCGAACAGGAGCGAGTGGGAATAAATCCGGAAAACGCTTTCAGAGGGGCCCAGGCTTTTGCCTGAGCCCCGCTTCTTTTTCCCCCGGCACTTGACTCCGGATGAAATCCGTGATATAGTTAAGTGAAATTATATAAATTAGCTTAAATATTCAGGAGGATCGGCATGGACCTGCGGGACACCCTAAACCAATACTACTACGGCACCACGGTCTGCGACCTGCGGCAGCTCAGCCGGACGGGCGGCGGGGAACTCTCCTACAACAGCATCATGTACCTGGACGTCATCTCCTTCCAGGAAGCGGACGGAGGCTGCACGGTGGGCAGGCTGGCAAAGACGCTCCGCATCTCCGCGCCGGCCGCCACTCTCAAGGTCAACGAGCTCGTCAAAATGGGGCTGGTTGAGAAGTCGCGCAGCGAGACGGACCGGCGGGTCGTCTACCTGCGTGTGACAAATCAGGTGGCCGAGTCCCTCAAAAGCTACGACAGCCCCTTTGAACGCGCCGCGCAGGCGGTCGAGCGGCGGTTTACCGCGGATGAGATCCGGGCCTTCTGCTCGATCCTCGGCACCTTTACCGAGGAATATAAGAAGGATTTTTGATATGGAACAGCAAAATCAGATCTTCGAGACGCTCTCCCCCACGCGCCTGTTCTTTCGGTGCGCCCTCCCCAGCATGGTCAGCATGGCCGTCGCCGCCCTCTATACGATCGCCGACGGCGTCTTTGTGGGCCGTTTCATCGGGTCGGACGCCCTCGCGGCAATCAACCTCGTCATGCCGGTGCTCAGCATCAGCTTCTCCCTCGCCGATATGGTCGCCGTCGGTTCGTCGGTACAGATCGCCATCCACCTGGGCGAAAAAAAGGAGCTGGAGGCCAGCCGGATTTTTACCGTCTGTTCCCTGCTGATCGTCGGGATATCCGCGGTCGTGGGAGTGATCGGCTATTTCGGCGCGGAACCGCTTGTGCGCCTGATGGGGGCGGACGCGGAGGTCACCGCGCTCTCGGTGGAATATATCAAGGTGTACGCCGTCTTCGCGCCCTTCATCATGGTGTTCTTCGCGGTCGATAACTACCTTCGCATCTGCGGCCGCACCCACTACAGCATGGCGCTCAACATCATGACTTCCCTGCTCAATATTCTGCTGGACTACCTGTTCCTTGGCGTGCTGCGGCTCGGCATCGGCTCCGCCGCGCTGGCCTCCTGCATCGGGCTCTCGCTGGGCACCCTCCTCGGCTACTGGCCGTTTCTCCGGAAAAAGCTCCAGCTGCGCTTCGTACGCGGGAAAATCCGCCTCCGTCAGA
This sequence comes from Anaerotruncus sp. DFI.9.16, assembly GCF_024461615.1. Taxonomy (NCBI): domain Bacteria; kingdom Bacillati; phylum Bacillota; class Clostridia; order Eubacteriales; family Oscillospiraceae; genus Anaerotruncus; species Anaerotruncus sp. DFI.9.16. The sequence goes on along the minus strand of NZ_JANFZX010000037.1, from coordinate 10,381 downwards.
TCACCAACATTCTGTTCAACGGTTCCTCCGAGTTCTTTTCCAACATCGCGGGCTCCATCCTGATGATCATCCTGAACAGCATCCTGCTTCATCTGGCGGGCTCGATGGCGGTGGCCGCGTTTTCCATCGTCCTCTACGTGGACAGCATCATGGCCTCCCTCCTCTATGGCATGACCGACTCGATGCAGCCGGCGATCAGCTACTGCTACGGTGCGAAGCTGCGCGGCCGCATGTTCGCCTTTGAAAAGCGGGTGCTGCTCGCGGGCGCGCTGCTCTCCGGGATCACGCTGGCAGGGATGCGCCTCGGCGGGCAGGGGATCATCTCCCTGTTTATCCGGGAGAACGACCCGGCCCTGCTGGAAATGAGCCTGCGGGCCATGGAGCTCTTCTCCTTCACCTACCTGACCGGCTGGATCGGCGTGGGGCTCAGCGCCTTCTTTACCGCCGTCAACCGGCCGGGGACCTCCCTCGGCATCTCCATCGGCCGCGCGCTCTTCTTCCCGCTGCTCGCGCTCGCCGTCCTCGTCCCCCTGCTGGGCGTGGACGGCGTGTGGCTCACCTCGGCGGCAAGCAGCACGCTGACAGCCGTCACGGCGGCCGTTTTCCTCGCGCGGTTTTTGTACGGACAGAAAAACGAGGGCCGGCCCGAACCCCCTTCCCGGTGACCGCGGCGCCGGCCGCGGGATTCCCGGTTTCTTTCCGCGAAAACGGGATCCTTTTTTCGCGCGCGGTGCAATTCGGCCCCGCAAACCGCCAAGAATCAGTGAAAGGCCCGTGGAAAGCCGCGGGCGGTTTGGAGGAAGCCATGATTATCCGAAAAGAGACTCCCGCGGACTATGAGGCGGTGTATGAGCTCGTCAAGGCCGCGTTTGCGGCCGCCGAGCACAGCGACGGGCGGGAGCACGAGCTGGTGGCCGCCCTGCGGAAGAGCGGCGCCTTCGTGCCCGGGCTGTCGCTCGTCGCGGAGACGGACGGAATTCTCGCCGGGCACATTCTCTTCACGGAAATCCGGATCGGCGGGCGGACCGCGCTGGCGCTCGCCCCGCTGTCCGTGCTCCCCGCGTACCAGCGAAGGGGCGTCGGCTCCGCGCTGATCGCGGAGGGGCACCGTGCGGCGCGGGAACTGCGCTATCCCTTCTCCGTCGTCCTCGGAAGCGAAAGATACTATCCGAAATTCGGTTACCTTCCCGCCGAACGGTTCGGCATCCGCCCGCCGTTCGACGCGCCGTCTGAAAACTTCATGGCCCTCCCCCTTTCGGACGAGCCCGTCCGGATGGAGGGAGTCGTGCGGTACGCAAAGGAGTTCGGGCTCTGACGCCCTGCGGCGGCCCGGGAACGGGGGACCCCAGCGGGGTTCCCCGGCTTTTTCTGTCTTAAACGGCGGGCTTTTGGTCCTCCAGGAGCTTTTCCGCCAGCTCCTCCGCCAGCCGCTCCACCGCTTCGATTTGTGCCGCGTCCGCGCCGGGGAGGTGGACCCCCGCCGTGACGACGACCACCGTGTTCAGCGCGCGGCAGAGACGTTCGGCGACCGGGCGGGCGACGGCCTCGTCCTTGTGGCCGGGCTGATTCCATACCGAGCAGGTGCAGGAGACGCTCCCGTCCCCGCGCAGGCTGGGGCGCGGCTGCGCGATGGCCACCGACCCGATGTGCGACCGTCCGCCGCCCACCGTCACGGTGAGCCCCTCGTCGAGCGCCGCCGCCCGCGCCTCGAGCGTGATGCCGCTGCGCGACACGCGGTAAGATCCCGTCTCCATGCGTTCAACCCCCTTCAGGCGGCTTTTCCGCCCTCGATTTTATGAATCCACTGTAACGCACCCGCCGCCGGATGTCAACCCAAAACCGTGCCGGACGGGCGGGCGCGGTCGCCAAACAAAATTTCCTCCCGCAAAGCGGGCGGGGCCGCCGCGCGGGGGCGCCGCTTTTGCAGGCTTTCCCCCCAAACGCCCAAAAGCGGCGCCGCATGACGCCGCGCCGCCAGTCGCCCCCCGCCGACGCGCCGCATAGTATGGCAGTGTGAGCAACAACAAGCGGCGGCAGTATAAGGGTGGCGACAGCCCTCAGAAGAGCCTGCGTATGACGACCTGCTGCTTCACATAAAGGGAGGGCGGATTTGATCCGCCCTCCCTTTTTCGCATATCGCGCCCATCCGATGCCCGCCCGTTCCCTTCTCCCCCGCTACCCCGTGAGCTCGCGGCGCAGGGCGGTCAGGATCTTTTTTTCGCGGCGGGAGACCTGCACCTGCGTCATGCCCAGACGCGCGGCGGTCTGCACCTGCGTCATGCCGGAAAAATACCGCAGCACGATCAGCTTGCGGTCGTTCGGCTCGAGGCTGCCGACGACCTGCTTGAGGGAGATCACGTCGGAGAGCATGTCCTCGGGCGACGCGACCGGCAGGTCGATCTGCCCGCCGCCGTCGTCGTCGCTCTCGGTGAGGGAGAGGGGCGGCGCGGCGGCGCAGAGCGCCTCGACCACCTGCTCCTCCGGCAGGTCCATCGACTGCGCGAGGTCGGCCACCGTCGGGTCCCGGCCGAGGACGTTCGCGAGGCGCTCCCGCTCCCGGGAGATGCGCATCGACAGCTCCTTGAGGGTGCGGGAGACCTTGACCGCGCCACCGTCCCGGAAGAGGCGGCGCATCTCGCCGAGGATGACGGGCACCGCGTAGGTGGAAAACCGCACGCCGCGCGTCTCGTCGAACGCGTCGGCGGCCTTGCACAGCCCCATGCAGCCCGCCTGGAAGAGGTCGTCATATTCGATCCCGCGCCCCTTGAACCGATGGGCGCAGGCATGTACCAGACCGATGTTCTGGGAGATGGTCTGTTCCCGTTTGTTTTCGGCACATTCGATCACCGGCTTCATGCCTCCTTGCTGCGAATGTCCCTCTCCAGAACCACCGTCGTCCCCTTTCCTTCCTTGGACGTCACCTTGACGCGGTCCATGAGGCTCTGCATGACGGCAAAGCCCAGACCCGCGCGTTCCTCCTCCGGCGCGGTCGTATACATCGGTTCCATCGCCTTTTTGATGTCGGGGATGCCGCAGCCCTTGTCGCGCACCTTGATGACGACGCGGTGGTCGGGCAGGATATTCGCGGTTATGTACACGATCCCCAGCCGGTCGCGGTAGGCGTGGACGATGCAGTTGGTCACCGCCTCGCTGACGGCGGTCTTGATATCGGAAAGCTCCTCCACGGTCGGGTCGAGCTGCGCGACGAACGCCGCCACCGCCGTGCGGGAGAACGCCTCGTTGACCGAGCGGCCCTCAAACTGAAGCTTCATCGAATTAATTGCTTTCATCTTCCATTCCTCCGGCTTTCGCAGACTTATCGGGTACGGGGCGGCGCTCGGCCCTGTCCAGAACCGCGAGGCGGTCGAGCCCCGCGAGAACCATCACCTTTTTCAGATGGCTCGCCACATTGACCAGGTGCAGCGTCCCGCCCAGCTCCTGCATGAGCTTGTAACGCCCCATCACCAGGCCGATGCCCGACGAATCCATGAAGGTCACGTCGCGAAAGTCGATCTCCAGCTCGCGGACCTGCCCCTTGAGCACCGCGTCGTCGATCGTCTCGCGCATCTCCTTGGCGCTGTGGTGGTCGATGTCGCCGATAATCCGCGCGGTCAACAGCTCGTCCGCCAGATCGATTTGAACAGCCATAATCTTCTACGTCCTTTCCTGGGAAGGCATTTCTCCCCGCTTTCGCGCAGCAAAAAAAGCCCTATCCAAAGGATAGAGCTTTTTCCGTGAAAATGCTGTCGAAGCATGTCCCTATTCCAATTTCGCCCCGGGGAAAAAGAGGGCGCGCACCTCCGACGCCAGATAGAGCGACCCGCAGACGGCCACAACGCCGCCCTCCGAGGCGGCCACCGCCCGCGCCAGCTCAACCGCCTCTCCGGCGCTGTGGGCGGCGGAGGCCCGCAGCCCGAGCGCGTCGGCGCGCTCGGCGAGCAGGTGCGCGTCGAGCGCGCGGGGGCTCTTCGGGGTCACGCAGATGAGCCGCCTGAAGCGCGGGGCGAGCGCGGAAAGCGCGCCGCCCCCGTCCTTGTCCGCGAGGATGCCCATCACGCCGGTGACCGGACGGTCCCCGGCGAGGGAGAGCGCGTCCGCGAGGGCGCGGGCCGCCTGCGGGTTGTGCGCGCCGTCCAGGATGACAAGCGGATCCCGTCCGACGATCTCGAACCGCGCGGGGATCCGCGCCGATGCGATCCCGCGCGGGATCGCGTCCCCCAGCAGGAGCTTCCCGAACTCCGGCGTCCGGCCCAGCTCGACCGCCACCGTGAAGGCGGTCATCGCGTTGTCCACCTGATGCCGCCCCGCCAGCGGGACGTGCAGCCCGCACCCGCGGTACCCGAGCTCGGTCCCCTCGAGCCCCAGCTTCATCCACTCGGGGTGGGGGCTCGGCTGGATGACGGGCGCGCCCCTGGCGCACGCCTCCTCGTAGATCACCGCGAGCGCGTCGACGTCCTGGGCGGCGCAGGTCACGACGGGGACCCCCGCCTTGATAATGCCCGCCTTGGCGCGCGCGATCTCCGCGACCGTCCCGCCCAGCACCGCCGTGTGATCGAGGCCGATTTGGGTGATGACGCTGATGAGCGGCCTTCTCACCACATTGGTCGCGTCGAACGTGCCTCCCAGCCCCACCTCCGCCACGACGACGTCGCAGTTTTTCCGCGCGAAATAGTCGTAGGCGACGGCGGTGACGAATTCAAACTCGTTGAGGTCGTCCACCCGCGCGGCCAGCGGGGAAACCCGCTCCACGCTCTCCGTCAGCTCCGAGCGGGAGATCATCTCCCGGTCGATCTGGATGCGCTCCCGGAAATCGAGCACAAAGGGCGAGGTGTAGAGCCCCGTCCGGTACCCGGCCGCCTCCAGCATCGACGCGATCATCGCGCAGGTCGAACCCTTCCCGTTGGTGCCCGCCACATGCACGATCCTCAGCCGCTCCTGCGGATCGCCCAGCAGCCCCATGAGCGCCTCCATGCGGCCGAGCGTCGGTTTGGCGCTGAACCGCCCGAACGAATGGATATGGCTTAACGCCTCCTGATAAGTCATCCTGTCCCTCCAAAAAAAGCAGGCCGGGCCCGCCCCGTTCCGAGGACGCCGCCTCGCGGTCGTCGTCCCCGGCGGCACGGCGCGGCCGGCCTGCTGTAAAAGGTCTCTGTTTTCCGCGGTCTTTCAGGAGAACGCGGAAAGGCTCTCCTCGATCTTCGCAAGGCGCTCCCGCACCTTCTGGAGCCGCTGACGCTCCGCCTCGACGACGTTGGCCGGGGCCTTTTCGACGAACCCGGGGTTCAGCAGCTTGCCCGAGAGGGCCGCGAGGTCCTTTTCGCAGGCGGCCTTCTCCCTGCCCAGGCGCGCGAGCTCCTTCTCGCGGTCGACGAGCTCGTCCATCGGGATGAAGATGCGCGCCGCCTCGGTGACGACCTGCACCGCGCCCTCGGGCGCGAACCGCTCCCCGATCTCCACGTCGGAGGCGAAGGCCAGCCGCTGGAAGAAGGGGATTCCCTGCCGGAAGACCTCCGCCTCACCGGTGGCGATGTAGAGGTGGGTCTTCTTGGAGGGGGGCACGTTCATTTCGCCGCGGCGCACGCGGATGGCGCGGATGGCCTGCATGACCTTTTCAAAGTCGCGCTCGTCGGCGGCGAAGTTGAGCGCCTCGTCGTAGACCGGCCAGTCGGAGACCATGACGCTCTCCCCCTCGTGGGGCAGCGCCTGCCAGATCTCCTCGGTGATGAAGGGCATGAAGGGGTGCAGCAGCTTGAGGGTACCCCCCAGGACGTACACGAGCACCCGCTGCGCCGCGAGGGAGGCCTCCCCGCCCGCCTGCAGGCGGGATTTGCAGAGCTCGATATACCAGTCGCAGAGCACGTCCCAGATGAAGTCGTAGAGCTTCTGCACCGCGAGGCCCAGCTCGAACTTCTCGAGGTTTTCGGTGACCTCGCGCACGAGCGCGTTATATTTCGAGAGGATCCACCTGTCCTCGACGGCGAGCGTCCCGGGCAGCGAAACGTCCGTCAGCCCGTCGGAGAGGTTCATAAGCACGAACCGGCTCGCGTTCCACACCTTGTTGGCGAAGTTGCGGGAGGCGTTCACCTTCTCATCCGAGAAGCGCATGTCGTTGCCGGGGGCGTTCCCGGTGGCGAGGGTGAAGCGCAGCGCGTCCGCGCCGTATTTGTCGATGACTTCCAGCGGGTCGATGCCGTTGCCGAGGGATTTACTCATCTTGCGGCCCTGCGCGTCGCGCACAAGGCCGTGGATGAGCACCGTGTCGAAGGGCACCTCCCCCATATGCTCCAGCCCCGAGAAGATCATCCGCGCCACCCAGAAGAAGATGATGTCGTAGCCGGTGACGAGGGTGTTGGTCGGGTAGAAGTATTTGAGCTCGGGGGTCTCGTCCGGCCAGCCGAGGGTGGAAAAGGGCCACAGCGCGGAGGAGAACCAGGTGTCGAGAGTGTCGGGGTCCTGTACCAGGCGCTTTCCGCCGCACTTCGGGCAGGCGTCCGGGTCCTCCTTGGAGACGACCATTTCCCCGCAGTCGGGGCAGTACCAGGCGGGGATCCGGTGGCCCCACCAGAGCTGGCGGGAGATGCACCAGTCCTTGATGTTTTCCAGCCAGTTGAAGTAGATCTTGTCGAACCGCTCGGGCACGAATTTGGTGTCGCCCCTGCGCACCGCCTCGATGGCGGGCTTGGCGAGCGGCTCCATCCTGACGAACCACTGCTTGGAGACGCGCGGCTCGATCGCGCTGCCGCAGCGGTAGCAGCCGCCGACGTTGTGCTTGTAGGGCTCGACCGATTTGAGGTAGCCGCCCGCCTCGAGGTCCGCGACGATCGCCTTGCGGCACTCCTCGCGGGTCATGCCCTCGTATTTGCCGCCGTGTTCGTTGATGGTGGCGTCGTCGTTCATGACGTTTACGACGGGCAGGTCGTGGCGCAGGCCGACCTCGAAGTCGTTGGGGTCGTGCGCCGGGGTGATCTTTACCACGCCGGTGCCGAAGTCCATCTCGACGTATTCGTCCGCGATGATCGGGATCTCCTTGCCCACGATCGGCAGGAGCACCTTTTTGCCCACGAGGTGCTTGTAGCGCTCGTCGTCCGGGTGCACCGCGACGGCGGTATCGCCGAGCAGCGTCTCGGGGCGGGTGGTCGCGATCTCGAGCACCTCGTCCGTGCCGACGATCGGGTAGTTAATGTGCCAGAAGAAGCCGTCCTTCTCGTCGTACTCCACCTCGATGTCCGAGATGGTCGACTTGCAGTGGGGGCACCAGTTGATGATCCGCTCACCGCGGTAGATGAGCCCCTTCTCGTAGAGGTTGACGAACACCTCGCGGACCGCCCTGCTGCACCCCTCGTCGAGGGTGAAGCGCTCCCGCTCCCAGTCGCAGGAGGAGCCGAGCTTCTTGAGCTGGTCTATGATGTGGCCGCCGTACTCCTTTTTCCACGCCCACGCGCGCTTCAAAAAGCCCTCGCGTCCGAGGTCCTCCTTGGTGACGCCCTCCTGCCGCATCGCCTCGACGATCTTCGCCTCGGTGGCGATCGACGCGTGGTCGGTGCCGGGCAGCCAGAGCGTCTCGTAGCCCTGCATTCTCCGCCAGCGGATCAGGATGTCCTGGAGCGTCTCGTCGAGGGCATGTCCCATATGCAGCTTGCCGGTGATGTTCGGCGGGGGGATGACGATGGTGTAGGGCTTCTTTTCGGGGTTGGGCTCGGCGTGGAAATACCGGCCCTCCTCCCAGAAGCGGTAGGTTTTATCCTCAACCTGCTTGGGGTCGTAAACCTTTTCCAGTTGTTTCGGCATGTCTGTTCCTCCAATAGCCTCTTTCGGCAAATTACAATACTCTATATTATAATAAAGTTCCCGCCCAATTACAAGCGGGACCGCCGGAAAATCTGCCTTTTCAGCGGATTCGGCGGCAAGGACGCGGCCGCGCCAAAAGGCGGCGGGGCTTTGCCCCCGCCGCCCGTCGGACGCTATCCCTCCGGGGCGTTTTCCACGACGCCCTCACACACCCGCCGCAGCTCGGTCGCCGCTCCCGCCAGCGCGAGGGCGAGCGCAAGCGCCCGCTCCCGGCTCTCCAGGACCGACGCGTCCGAAAGCTCCTCCCGCAGCAGCGCCTCGAGCTTCGGGCGCAGGCGGTTTTTGAGCGCGAGCGCATCCCCGTAGGCCCGCTCGAAGCCGCCCGGCGCCCCCTCCCCCGCCACCAGCCTTTTGATGTCGGAGAGCGCGAGCTGCTGCTTGAGGGTGAGGATGCAGAGCAGCTGCATCACCTGCTCGCGGGAATATTTTTTGCCCTTGACGGGCATAATAAGATGCTCCTTAGAATAGTTGTTGACCATCGTCTTGGTCAGCAGCTTATCCTCCGCCGACCGCTTGTTGCCCGCGAGGCCCTCGTCCACCAGCGTCAGGATCTGGTCCATATAGAGGTCGATGCGCGGCACGTCGGCGGCGGAGAGATCGGCGTCCGCAAAGGCGGCGGACAGGATTTCATCAAAGGTTTTCATCGTCTTCCCTCCCGGCAGGAATTCCCTGTCCCCAATTCTACATGATTTTGTGAACTTTTTCAAGATGCAGTTGCTTTTTCTTCAATATGTGATATTATAATAGTATTATATGGTTTTTAAAACTACATTATATTGTTGTGAGGTGCCACTATGCCGCGGATCTTCCTGAAAGCGCGCGACCCCATCAGCAGCTACACCCATTTCATCGGGGCGTGGCTGTCCGTGATCGGCCTGGTCGTGATGGGGGTGCATCTCGCGGTGACGCCGGGGGTCACGGCGGTCACCGCCGTCTCCTGCATTCTCTTCTGCCTGTCGCTCATCGCGCTCTACTGCGCGAGCAGCATCTACCATTTCACCAACGCCGCGGCCAAAATCCAGACCGCGCTGCGCAAGCTCGACCATGCGATGATCTACGTGCTCATCGCCGGGACCTACACGCCGCTGCTGCTCACCCTGCTCCCCCGCCCGAACAACCTCGTCTTCACCGCCGCCATGTGGGCGATCGCCGCCGCGGGCATCCTGATGAAGATGTTCTGGCTGGGCGCGCCCCGCTGGCTGAGCACCACCCTCTACATCCTGATGGGCTGGGCGATCGCCGTCGACCTGCCCGCGGTGGGCGCGCTGCCCCTGCCGGGGATCGTGCTGCTCGTGGCGGGCGGGCTCGCCTATACCGTGGGCGGCGTCATCTACATGGTCAAGCGCCCCAACCTCTCCGAACGGTTCGGGTTCCATGAGATTTTCCACCTCTTCGTCATCGCCGGCAGCGTCTGTCACTACCTGATGGTCCTGCTGTACATCGTCTGAACCCCGTCGTTTTCTGAACACAAGCCTCCCGCCGCGTATTTTGCGGCGGGAGGCTTGCTTTCCCTGCGGCGGGATGGTATCATTTCCCCATGGGAGCGAAAGGGGGCGGCGGCATGAAACAGCGGTCGGGCACGGGCCTCATCTGGGCCGCCGCGGGACTTCTCGCGGCCGCGCTCATCTGCTATAACGTCGCCACCGCGCCGCCCCGGGTCCCCGCCAGCATCACCTTTTCCCCCGCGCCCGTTTTAAACCCCTACCCCGAGCTGGAGGGGGTGGTCGTCCACATCAACCGGGCCACCGAGGAGGAGCTGACGCAGCTCCCCGGCATCGGGCCGGAAAAGGCCGGGGCGATCCGCGCCTACATCCGCGACTACGGTACGCTCGACTCCCCCGAACAGCTTCTGGAGATCAGCGGCATCGGCGAGAAGACGCTCGAGCAGATTTCCCCCTACCTGGCGTTCGACTGAGCCGAAGTTCACCCTGATAAAAAACGGGCGCGGCAGACGCCGCGTCCGTTTCGTTTAGTTCCGGTTCGGGTTCTCCGGCGCGGGCGGCTCGGGAGCGCCCTCCGCCTGGGATACCGCCTGGTTGATGAACGCGCTGGTGATTTCCGCGTTCGGGTCGACCTGTGCGAAATGGTCGTGCCGGGTCCGGGACCGTTTCCGTTCGGGATGGATCAGCCGGTTTTTTTCGAGCATGGCGCTCACCTCCTGCCGATAGTTTTTGCAGGGCGGACGGGATTATGCGGGAGCGCTTTTTTGTAAAAAGCGGTTGACATTTTGGGACAAGCAGTGTATAATAATTTACGTCGCTTGTTGGACGTTCAGTCACCAAAGGCAAATGTGGGAGCTTAGCTCAGCTGGGAGAGCATCTGCCTTACAAGCAGAGGGTCACAGGTTCGAGCCCTGTAGTTCCCACCAGTTGTGGCCCGGTAGTTCAGTTGGTTAGAACGCTAGCCTGTCACGCTAGAGGTCGTGGGTTCGAGCCCCATCCGGGTCGCCATTTTTCTCCCTTTCCGCTTTGCCAAATATGCCTTTGTAGCTCAGTTGGTAGAGCAGAGGACTGAAAATCCTCGTGTCGTTGGT
>NZ_JANFZX010000036.1:0-29070 GCF_024461615.1 Anaerotruncus sp. DFI.9.16 | reverse complement strand
GGCCGCTGCCAATGGCAGCGGCCCGGTGTTTCATTGGATTGACAGCGTCCGCTTCAGTCGTTGAGAAGCTGGTCGATCACAAAGCGGGGGCGGTGCTTGACCTCCTTATAGATCTTGCCGATATACTCGCCGAGGATGCCCAGGCAGAGCAGCTGGATGCCGCCGAGCGCCCAGACGGAACCCATGAGGGTGGTCCAGCCCTCGACCGTGTGGCCGAAGAGCTTTGTGACGAGCAGCCAGAGCAGGCAGAGCACGCTGACCGCGAAGATCAGCACCCCGAGGGTGGTGATGAGGCGGATGGGCTTGACCGAGAAGGAGGTGATGCCGTCGACGGCAAAGGAGAGCATCTTTTTCAGCGGGTACTTGGATTCGCCCGCGAACCGTTCGCTGCGCTCGTAGGCCACGACCGAGGTGCGAAAGCCGATGAGCGGCACGATGCCGCGCAGGAAGAGGTTGACCTCGCCGTACTGGGAGAGCGCCTCGAGGGCGCGGCGGCTCATGAGACGGTAGTCGGCGTGGTTCTGGACGATCTCCACCCCCATCCACCGGAGGAAGCGGTAGTAGCCGACCGCCGTGGTGCGCTTGAAGAGGGTGTCCTTTTTGCGGGAGGAGCGCACGCCGTAGACGATGTCGCTGCCCGCCTGGTACTCGGCGACGAACCGGTCGACCGCGTCGACGTCGTCCTGCAGGTCGGCGTCCATTGAGATGGCGATGTCGCAGAGGTCCTTGGCCACGGTGAGCCCCGCCACGAGCGCGTTCTGGTGGCCCTGGTTGTGGGAGAGCTTGAGGCCGGAAAAGAGCGGGTCGCGCTCATGCAGCTCGGAGATGAGCTGCCAGGTCGTGTCGCGGCTGCCGTCGTCCACAAAGAGGACGCGGCTCTGCGGGGAGACGGTCCCGGCGGCGATCATGCCGCCCAGCTTTGCCTTGAGGCGTTTGGAGGTCTCGGGCAGCACCTCCTGCTCGTTGTAGCAGGGGATGACCAGGTATAAAATTTCATTCATCGCGTTTCCTCCCCGGAATCGGGCGTTTCATCAAACCAGGAGGCGGGCGGCGGCTCAGGCGGGCCGTCCGCGTCCCCCTCGCGCGTCCCGTCCGCATCGTCAATGCCGGACGCGCCGGGCCCGGCTTCGCCGCCGCCGGGCGCGCCGCCGCCCTCCGGCGGCTCCGCGCCCGTCTCCTCCCACTCGGCGGCCGGCTCCCCGCCGGCCAGCTCGTCGGTCATCTCCCGCAGGGGAGGCCGGGGCGGGTCGTCGGGCGTTCTGCCGTACCGCTTCCAGAGCAGCAGGTAGATGACGAGCAGCAGCGCCGCGCCCAGCGTGAGGAGGACGCCGGCGTAAAGGCCGGGCGTCGTGTAGGTGAAGCGGATGACGTTGTCCCCGGCGGGGGCGCGCACCGCCATGAAGCCGAGCGCGGCCTTTTCGATCTGGGCGGGCTGGCCGTTCACGGTGGCGGACCAGCCGGAATCGTAGGGCACCGAGTAGAAGACGAGGTTTTCCCGCGGCAGGTCGATGCGGGAGGTGAAGCCGCGGTTGTCGGTCGTGAATTCATAGCCCGCGGTCTCCCGCCGCGCGAGGCAGTCGGCGTAATAGTCCTCCTCGTCGAGGCCGCCGTAGTATTCCTTGGGCATATATTCGAGGATGTCGCCGTGGCGGGTGGCCGCCTCGTCCTTGAGGACGAGCGCGTGCAGCAGCACGGCGGCGCGGTCCTCCTCGGGGACCTCCTCGAGGTCGCGCACAGTGATATAGTAGTCGTAGGTGAAGCCCATGGGGATGAAATATTCGTTCTCGTAGAGGTTGTAGCCGAGCTGGACCGACCGGGGCTCCCAGCCGGGCATCGGCTCCTGCTCGGGGTCGTCCGTCTTGATGAAGAGCCAGCGCACCGAAAGCAGCGGGCGCAGCTGGTAATACTCCGTTTCGGGCTTGGAGGAGACGTCCCGCTTGACGCCCACCTTGGGGTAGAACTCCATGATCGAGACGGGCACGATCGAGTGGAAGGTCTGGATGTTGGGCAGGTGCCAGAACATGCCGAGGTTGTCCATGCCGTGGTAGATGTCCGTGCGGGCAAAGGTGCCGTCGTCGGGCAGCTCGAGCTCATAGCGGCCCGCCAGCGCGGTGTCGCGCAGGAAATCGGGCTTGTCCGAGTGGGTCTTGCCGGTGGCGATGAAGGTGATCGAATAGCTCACGCACACAAAGCAGAGCGCGGCGGTCATGATGCGCATGAAGACCCTTGTGTTTCGCCAGCGGCGGATGATGAGCCAGAGCGCGAGGAGGCCGAGCATCGCGATGCCGGCGGTGGCCGCGAACCGTTCGGGATATTTGGCCAGCCCGATCTTGACGCCGCCGTCCGACTGGAGGGTGGGGGTGAGACCGAGGATGGCGGTGACGACGGCGGTGAACAGGAGCGTCCACCGGAACCCCTTGTCGAGGTCGACCGAGCGGTTTTCAAGCGCGAGCACGGTGGCGAGCGCCATCAGCAGGATGGGCATGTAGTACCAGCGCGCGTAGTAGGAGTTGTTGAAGAGGATGAAGATGCTGTTGAGCCCGGGCACGAGCGCGACGACGGCGCAGACGAGCAGGATGCGGCGGAGCCAGTCACGCTTGGAGCGGACGTAGGCGATGACGCCGGTCATGCTGACGAAGGGCAGCCACGCCGAAAGGGAGGCCCACTTGGCCCCGCGGTCGGGGAAGAGGTTGGGGCGGCTGGGCAGGTCGGGCGGGAAGAAGGCGGAGGAGACGATCGCGGGATAGAGCTGCTGGTGCCAGTAGAGCCAGAGGTTCCAGCCGCTGAGCAGCTCGTCCGCGCCGGTGCGCGGGTTGCCCATGATCGCCAGAACGGCGGGCAAAAAAAGCGCCATCGAAAGCAGGAGCCCGAGCACCGATTCAAACGCCGTCCAGAAGAAGCGGCGCAGGTTCATGCGCCAGTCGGGGGAGAGGGCGCGGATGATGAAATAGAGGACGACGAAAACGACCTCGCCGATGAAGAACCAGTAGTTCACAAAGGCGTTGATTGCGACGGCAAGGGCGAAGACGCCCCTGCGGTTATGGACGATCAGCTCCTCAAGCCCGACGAGCAGGAGCGGAAAGAAGACGATCGCCTCATGGAAGTGGTTGAAGAAGACGTTGTAGACGGCGAACCCGGAAAAGGCGTAAAGCAGCCCGCCGAAGACGGCATAATCGCGCTCCTTCACAAACCGCTTGAGGTAGAGGGTGCCGGTGAAGGCGGCGCAGGCGTGCTTGAGGATGAGCAGCGGTCCCATCAGATGGGGGACGAAGGAGGTGGGGAAGGGCAGGGTCAGCCAGAAAAACGGGCTTCCGAGCAGGTAGAAGCTGTAGGAGCCGATAAAGTTGGCGCCCAGGTCGGTATACCAGTTCCAGAAGAGATCCCCGGACCGCACCGCCTCGTGGGCGAGCTTATAGAACGGGATCTGCTGGACGTTAAAATCCCCGTAAAAGAAAAAGTACCCCTTGTCCCAGATGATGAACGGGAGAAAGATGACGGCGGCTGTCACCAGTGCGATCAGAAACGCCCTGCGGCAGCTGCCCTTATTCTGCGTCTGTGACGTGAGCGGCATTGCAAAACCTCCAAGCTGACAAATGGGGGAAGATACCTTACTAAATTATACCACAAATGGCGGCGTTTAAAAGCCCGCCGAAAATTTTCCTGCAAAGGCTTTCTTTTCTTTCAGTGGCCGATATGGTATCATTTGATGCAGAAGACCGCCCAGGAAAGGAGCAGGATGATGGAACCCTATGGATTTTTTGCGATGCTTTCCCGAATGAAATACATCAGCCGCTGGGGCCTCATGCGTAATTCCCGCACCGAGAACCTCAGCGAGCACACCCTCGAAACCGCTTATTTCGCCCACGCGCTCGCCCTTATCGAGGGGGCGGACCCCGCGCGGGTGGTGCTCTGCGCCCTCTACCACGATTGCAGCGAGATCCTCACCGGCGACCTGCCCACCCCCGTCAAATACCACAATCCCGCCATCAAGGAGAGCTACAAGGCCATCGAGGAGGCCGCCGCCGGCCGGCTGCTCGCCACCCTGCCCTCCGAGCTGGCCGAACGGTACCGTCCCTGCTTCTTCGAGGAGGACCCGCAGGTCCGCCGGCTCGTCAAGGCCGCGGACAAGCTCTCCGCGCTCGTCAAGTGCATCGAGGAGATCCGGATGGGCAACAACGATTTCCTCAGCGCCCGCGAATCCCAGCTCGCCGCCCTGCGAGAGATGAGGATTCCCGCAGTTGACATTTTCCTGCGGGAGTATCTGCCCGCCTTCGACCGCACCCTCGACGAGATCAGCAGGTGAGATCTTTCCGGTTTCCCGTCCTGCGGGCAAAGGCCGCCCGACAGTCTTGAAAAACGATACCTTTCGAGTATCATGATACCCGTGAGGAGGCGTTCCAATGACCCATACGGATGGAAAGGTAAAATGGATCACCCGCACGGCGCTGTGCACGGCGCTTGTGCTGCTTGCGCAGATCGTCGGCAAGATGCTGCCCGCGGGGGCGGTGATCGCCGGGCCGTTCAGCATCAACCAGCTGGTGACCGGCTCGCTGGTCAATCTGGTCCTGATTTTGGCGGCGGCCAGCGTGGGGCTCTGGTCGGGGGTGGCCTGCGGGGTCGTCTCGTCGATTCTGGCGGCGCTGCTCGGCATGACGCCGGTGCCCTTTATCGCACCCGCGATCGCGCTGGGGAACGCGGTGATCGCGGCGGCGGCGTGGTTTTTCCTCGGGAAATCGCACGGCACGGGCCGGCGGGTGGCCGGCGTGTTGGTCGGCGCCGGTGCGAAATGCGCGGCGCTGTGGCTGACGGTCCCGGCGATCCTGGGGATGCTCCCCAATGTGCCGCCCAAGCAGGCGCAGATGCTGTCGGTCATGTTTTCCTGGCCGCAGTTTGTGACCGCGCTGGCCGGCGGCGCGCTGGCACTCGCAGTCTATCCGGCGTTAAGCCGGGCGGTGGGCGGCCGCGGGGAATAAATATGCGCCGTTTTTCCGCCGCGAACCCACACGCGATGCATAAGAACAAATTTTCATGCATATCTTTTCATGAGATTCCCCTGTAAAATTTGCAGGTTCCTTTGACAATTGCTGTCGAATGGGGTAAGATAAAGAGGAGCCTTGGGAAATTTTGAGGAGGTTATTTCGTGAACAAAAAAACGACCGGTATTGTCGCGTACATCACCTGGATCGGCTGGATCATTGCGTTTTTCGCGGGCGACAAGGAGGGTGCGAAGTTCCACCTGAATCAGGCCCTTGTCATTTTCCTGGCTGGCATCGTGTGCAGCATCATCGCCCGGATCACCATCGTCGGTGCGATCATCGGCGGAATCGCCAGCATCGTGGTGTTCATTTTCTGGATCATGGGCCTTGTCGCCGCCTGCAAAGAGGAAGAGAAAGAGGTTCCTCTGCTCGGCAAAATCAAACTCCTGAAATAAGATTTCTGCGGCGTTTATCCACTATTTCGTCCCAAGGAATCATGCGCTCCGCGCAAGCGGCGCGAACATCGCCCGGCGGGGAACCGCCGGGCTTCGATTTTGTCTGTGTCTGGACGCATCCCGTCTCTGGACACGTCGTGAAATACCAAGACAGGCCGGAACGGCGCCGCATCCGCGGCGCCGTTCCGGCCTGTCTTTTTGATTGCTTAGCGGGACCGATCCGTATGACGGTTCGCGCCTCAGGTAAGCGCGACGAAGGCGTTATGCTCACGCGGGCTTTCCTGGCTTCCTTTCACCAGCGCCAGCGCGATCTGGTTACGCGATTCGACAAGCTGCATGTTCAAAAGCTCGGATGCCTTCGCCTCGTCCTGACAGGCCAGCGCCTCGAGAATGTCGATGTGCTGCTGGGCGACGTAGAGAAGGTCGTTGCTGGAGGGCCAGATGATGGAATCCTCACAGATATCCCAGAAAGCGGTCAGCAGCTGCTTGAAAAACAGGTTTCCCGTGCAGGCGAAGAGAGTGCAGTGGAAATCCCGGTCGAAGCTTTCAAACGACTCGCCGGCCTGGGCGCATTTGAGCATCGCGTCGGTATGGTGGCGCAGCTGCAAAAGGTCGTCCGGCCGCAGGTTCTGCATGGCGATGGGGAGCGACGAGAGCTCCAGACATTTCCGGATCTCGAAAAAGTCGAGCAGCAGAGACGGCCGGCACTTGATGAACGGGGCCCAGATGTTTTTGATCTGGACGCCCAAATCCGGAAACTGCGCATAGCGGCCGCTGCCCTGCTGCGAAACGATGATGCCGTTGACGGCATAGGCGTTCAAAATTTCGCGCAAAGCAAAGCGGTTGATCTGGAAACGCTCCATCAACTCCTGTTCCGTGGGGAGCTTCTTGTGCTCGTCGATGCACTCCATAATCAATTCCGCGATCTGATCGTTTATGAAATTGTTCGATCCCGTTGTGTCTGGCATGGTGTGATAGATGTTCCTCTCAACAAAAATTTGGACAGCAGCGAATAAAAAAATGGACAGAGCGATCTTCTCAAATTAGTATAACTTATTTCCATAAAAAATCAATAGCGAGTAATGAATAAAATAAATATATCAATCAATTTAAAAAACACCCGCAACAAATCCCAATAGATGGAAAATTAAGGCGTTTTTGTTAGATAGAGGCGGGGGCTGTGTTTTTGACGGCGCCTCTCTTTTTGCCAGTGGTCAGCGGGGTGATATCGGGTAGCGGGAGGAGGGTCTCGTTCAAATCTGAAAAAAGCCCGAAAAGCCTCCATGAAACAGTTATTAAAAACTATTGCATTCCGGTAAATAAATTATACTTCAAAGAAAATAAATGTCAATCAATATTTGATATAATGTCAATGCATAAAAATAACATTTGAAAATTTATTGACTGATTAATGCTCCTAAAACGCCTACATTATTATGCAAAATAGACTATTTACCATAATATTGACAAAATATCATAGTTAAAGTGGATGAAAACCCGGAACTGGGTTTGGCGAAAAGGCTGAAATATCAAATAAATTCGTAAAAAAACCAAAAATTGATTGAACTATTCCAAGTATTTAGCTATAATTGTGACACGAAATACCTGAAATTTATTTCGGGGAAAAATGAAAAGGAGATTGAAAGATGTTTAAGAAATTTCTGGCGGTAGTGCTTGCAATGGCAATGCTGGTTTCTCTCAGCGCATGCGCTACGAACAACGCGGCCCCCGAGTCAACGAATGAGGCGGTTCCCGAGTCCGCAGCCGATTCTGCGGTCGAGCCCGCGGCCGAACCCGCCGCGGAAGGCAATGTCGGCTGGAACGGCAAGCCCGTGAAAGCCAAAGAGGATATCGTCATCGGCGTCTCCTGGAAAACGCAGCAGGAAGAGCGCTGGGTGAAGGAGCTCAACGTTATCAAGCAGGTCTGCAAGGACCAGGGCGTCGAGCTGATCTATCAGGTCGCTGAGAATGACGCGCAGAAGCAGGCCGGTCAGATCGAGAACCTGGTCGCGCAGGGGATCGACATCCTGATCGCACAGTGCAATGAGCCCGGCGCCATCACCAACGCCATGAAGGCCGCCCACGACGAAGGCGTCCTGGTTTGCTACTACGAGCCGGTCATGGGCGACACCTACGCCGACTTCACCGGCGGCAACGACTTCTATGAGATCGGCCAGCTGATCACCAAGACGATCGGCGACATGAACATCACCGGCAATGTTGCGTACATCTACGGCGACTCCACCGGCGGCACCGGCGTTGTGAAGTTCCAGGAAGGCATGCTCGACAGCATGAAGAACTGCGACGTGGAAGTCATCGGCGAGCAGTGGACCACCAACTGGGATCCTGCGACCGCCATGGGCTACGCGGAGAACTGGATCGCCGAGTACGGCGACAGCCTGACCGCGATCCTCTGCATGAACGACGGCATGGCGGGCGGCGCGATCCAGGCGCTGGAAGGCGCCGGGCTCGCGGGCAAGGTCCTCGTCTGCGGCCAGGACTGCGACCTGCTGGCCTGCCAGCGGATCGTCCAGGGCACCCAGGTCTCCACGGTTGCGAAGGCCGGCAGCGAGTATCCGCAGCTCTTCACCGAGGCCTGCATCCAGTACTACCTCGGCGAAAAGACCGCTGCTGATTTCGGCACCGACGTGAACAGCGACGGCCAGACCATCCCGTTCATGAGCTATCCCGGCGTCGTCGTCACCAAGGACAACATCGACGAGACGGTCATCGCGGCCGGACTCTTCACGCACGAGGAAGTTTACGGAGAGTAACCCTATGGAATTTAAGAACCTGACAAGGGACCAGTTCATCCTGTCCAACTTTCCCTACATCGACTATTCCCTGGATTATGCGCTGGATTCCCTGCAGCGGCTGGGCGCCGGCAAGCTGGAGTTCTATGGCGCGGAGCCCCATTTCTGCATGGACGATATTACCTATGCGGACATGAAGGTGCTCAAGCGAAAGCTGGATGAGCGCGGTCTGAGCGTGGTCGAGGTCAACCCCGAAAACTGCGCCTACCCGACCAACCTCTCCTCCAAAAACCCCGCCACCCGCCTGCGCACCTTCCGGTATTTTGAAAAGGCCATCCGCACGGCCGGCGTCATCGGCGCACCCTACGTCCTGGTGTTCCCGGGCTATGCAAACATGGACGAGAGCATCGACGACGTCTGGAACATAACCGTGGATTCGATGGGCAGGCTCGCGGAGATCGCAAAGACGGAAGGCGTGACGATCACCTACGAGGCGACCACCAGGGATATCACCGTGATCACCGACCACAAGCGGATCATGAAGCTGATCAGCGACTGCGGCTCGGACAACATGGCGGTCACCATCGACCTGATGTGCCTGGCGCAGACCAACGAATCGGTGCAGGATGTCTACGACATCTGCGGCGCGGATAAGGTCGTCAACGTCCACTACACGGACGGCGGCCTGCTCCCCTCCGGTGCGTGGGAGCACCGGATTCCGGGCGAGGGCGAGCTGGATCTGGACGCCATGCTCAAGACGTTCGACGACAACCGCTACAAAGGGTACTTCGGAAACGAAGTCATGTGGACCACGGACCCGGCGGTCACCACGCCGGAACTCATCTGCGGCAAGCTGCAGAAGTGGTGGGACCAGCACTTTTAAAACGGCAGCATTGCGCACGAATCACTGAACCGCAAGAATTGTGGGGCTCCGCTCTTTTGCGGGTGGAGCCCCACAAATCATCATGAAAGGAAGGGAGGGGCGCACATATATGGAAGATTATGTCCTGCAGATGAATCACATCACAAAACTGTTCCCTGGAGTCAAGGCCCTGGACGACGTTACGTTTGACGTCCGGCGCGGGGAAGTCCATGCACTTGTAGGCGAAAATGGCGCAGGTAAGTCAACCCTTATGAAGGTCCTGAGCGGTGAGTATACCGATTATTCAGGCGAACTCATTCTGAATGGAGAAAAAGTCAGCTTCAAAGGCATCAAAGAAAGCGAAGCGGCCGGCATCGCAATCATCCACCAGGAGCTCGGCCTGATCCAAACCTTAACTGTATGTGAAAATATTTTTTGGGAGATGAGGTCTGCCAGAGCGGTCTCATCGACTGGGATTACGAATATGACAGGGCAAAGGAACTGCTCGACGAGCTGAAACTGAAGGTGAACCCCAAGACGAGGGTCGGAAATTTAGGCATCGGGCAGCAGCAGCTTGTGGAGATCGCCAAGGCGCTCAACAAAAACTGCAAAATCCTCATCCTTGACGAGCCGACGGCGCCGCTGCCGGAGGACGACTCCGAAAACCTCTTGGAGCTGGTCCGCGGCCTGCGGGATAAGGGGATGAGCATCATCTTCATCTCCCACAAGCTCGGCGAGGTCCTGAGCATCGCCGATACGGTCACAATCCTGCGCGACGGCCAGACGGTGGAAACCAGGCCGGCGAAGGAATATTCCCAGGACACGCTGATCAGCGGCATGGTCGGCCGTGAACTCAAGACCCTTTTCGAGCCGCGCAGCTGCCCGATCGGGGAGGTGGCGCTGAAGGTCTCCGACTGGGCGGTGTTCGACGGCATCAACAACAAATGGATCGTCCGAGACATCAACCTCGAGGTCCGCGAGGGCGAAGTCATCGGCCTAGCGGGAATGATCGGCGCGGGACGCACCGAGCTGGGGATGAGCATCTTCGGCGCGCTCGATGACGCCATCACCGGAAAGCTCGAATACAGGGGCAGGCAGAGGCAGCGCTTCAAGAATTCCAACGAGGCGATCAAGGCCGGCGTGTTCTATTCCTCGGAGGACCGCAAGCGCTACGGGCTTGTCCTGACCTCGGACATCGCCTATAACGCTTCGCTCTCCAGCCTTGACAAGTACATCAGCAACGGCCTTTTCATCAACCGCGACAAAGAGTACG
This sequence comes from Anaerotruncus sp. DFI.9.16, assembly GCF_024461615.1. NCBI lineage: Bacteria > Bacillati > Bacillota > Clostridia > Eubacteriales > Oscillospiraceae > Anaerotruncus > Anaerotruncus sp. DFI.9.16. The sequence goes on along the minus strand of NZ_JANFZX010000036.1, from coordinate 18,751 downwards.
GCAAAGTGAAAGAGATGGTCAAAAAGCTGCGGATCAAGACGCCGTCCATTCTCCAGAGGGCGGGCAACCTCTCGGGCGGAAACCAGCAGAAGGTCTGCCTGGCCAAGGCCCTCATGACGGAGCCGAAGGTCCTGATTCTGGACGAGGCGACCAGGGGCATCGACATCGGCGCCAAGACGGAGATCTACCAGCTGATCAACCAGATGGCGGCCCAGGGGATCGCGGTCATCATGATCTCCTCCGAGCTGCCGGAGATTCTCGGGATAAGCGACCGCATCTACGTCATGCGGGAGGGCAGGATCAGCGCGGAATTTGATAATTCGGCGAGAAATATCACTCAGGAAGATGTGGCTTTGGCTGCAACGGGAGGCGTTACGACATGACGAAAACCAAGAAAAAAGTCGACTTGTTTGCCCTGTTTTACCAGAACAGCCTGGTTCTGGAGGCAATCGTTATCTTCGGGCTCTTTCAGATCTTTACGGGCGGCATGTTCTTGACTGTCCGCAACCTGTCGAACCTCCTGATGCAGGGTGCGACATGCTCGATCATCGCCATCACCATGTGCCTGGTCATCATCACGGGCAACGCGGACCTTTCCGCGGGCCGTTACCTCGGCATGCTCGCGATGGTCGCGGCGCTGATCCAGGTCAACTACGGCTCGGTGCCGTCGATCGTGGTGGTCCTGATCGTCTTTGCAATCGCGATTATCACCGGCCTGTGGCACGGCTTCTGGGTCGGCTACATGAAGCTGCCGGCGTTCATCATCACCCTGGCCACCCAGCTGGTCTTCCTCGGGATCAACCAGTATATCAGCGACGGGCGCATGGTCGGCCCGGTCAAGGGGATCATCGCGGAGATGGGCAACGGCTACATGCCCTCGATCAGCGGGACGCACAATGACACCACCCTGATTCTGGGCGCCCTGATTATCATCGCCTACATCGCCTTTACGGTGGCGAAGGAAAAGAAGAGCATCAAGCAGGGCCTCAGCGAGAAAAACTGGATGAAGCTCGTTCCCAAGATGGCCCTCATCGCGATCCTCGCGGCGGCCGTCACGGTCATCCTCTACAGCTACAAGGGCTTTGCCTATGCGATGATCATCCTGTTTGTGCTGACGATCATCGTTTCGTACGTCAGCAACAACACCAAGTTCGGCCGGTACGTCTACGCAATCGGCGGCAACAAGGACGCGGCGGCCCTCTCCGGCATCAACGTCTCCAAGGAGCTCTTAAAGCTTTATGTCCTCCATGCGGTCGTGGTTGCGACGGCGGCCCTCGTATACGTGGGGCGTTTGAGCGCGGCGACCACCGCGGGCGGCAACGGGTATGAATTCACCGCCATCACGGGCTGCGTGGTCGGCGGCACCGCGATCACGGGCGGACGCGGCACCGTGGCCGGCGCCGTCGCCGGCACGCTGATCATGGCGGCGCTCGACAACGGCATGAGCCTGATGAACCTTGACCCGGCGTTCCAGTACATTGTCCGCGGCGGCGTTCTGCTGTTTGCAATCGCCCTCGACGCCTATGCAAGCAACAGGAAGGCCAGAACCGTCCAGGCAGTTTAATCGTACAGGAGAGATATGATATGCAAAACAGTAAGATTCGGGATATTAAAGTGCATCTTGTATCCAAGCCGATTTCAGGCGGCTTTGCGGATGCGACAAGAAAGGTCGAGACCGTCGGCTTCACAATCGTCCGCCTTACGACGGACGACGGAATCGAGGGCTTTGGCGTAACCTACCACGAGGTCGGCGGCGAGGCCACCAAGCTGATGATTGAAAAGAACATCAGGCCCAAGCTGATCGGCAGGGACCCGTTTGAGACGGAGGCCATCTGGAACGAACTCGTGGCCTACCTCCGCGGCGTGGGCCGCAAAGGCCTGATGTTCTGCGCCCTCTCGGCGATCGACATCGCGCTGTGGGACCTCAAGGGCAAGATCCTCAACATGCCTCTTTATAAGATGTTCGGCGGCGCCGAGACCAAAATTCCCGTTTACGGGAGCGGCGGGTGGACCTCCTACTCGGACGAGGAGCTCGTGGAAGAGATGGTCAATCTGGTCAAGGCCGACGGATACTCGAAGATCAAATTCAAAGTCGGCGTGGAGGGCGGGCACAACACCAACCGCGACCTGGAGCGGGTCCGCAAGGTGCGCGAGGCCGTGGGGCCGGAGATCGGCATCATGCTGGACGCGAACAACTGCTGGGACGCGGCGACGGGCGCGCGGTTCGCCAACCGGGTCAAGGACTACGACGTCATGTTTCTCGAGGAGCCGGTCTTTGCCGACGACATCCCGGGCCTCGTCAAATTTAAGAACTCCACGGACCTCCCGCTCGCGACCGGCGAGCAGGAATATACCAAGTACGGGGCGAGGGACCTTCTCGTCAACGGCTGCGCGGACATCGTGCAGCTGGACGGGACCCGCGCGGGCGGATTTACCGAGATGCTGAAAATCGGCGCGCTCACCCAGGCGTTCAACGTGAAGTTCGCCCCGCACGCGATGGAAAACATCCACATCCACCTGGTCAGCGCGTTCGGCAACGCGCCCTTCCTCGAGAGGCTCAAGCTGTTCGAGGGGATCACGGCCGACACCTATCTCGACGCGCCGAAGCCGGACCACGGCTTCATGACGATCCCCGACCTTCCGGGTCTGGGGTTGAAGCTGAACATGGACTTCATCAACGAGTACGACGAGAAAATCTGACGCCTGATTGCAAAACCGGGCGCGCACAAAATAGCCGGTCCTCCCACATGGCAAAAAAACGCACCGATGGCGACGGCCTGAGCCGTCGTCATCGGTGCGGCGGGAGAAGTTCCGGCGTTTCAAGCGGCGGGGGATTCCGGTTGCGAAATCACGGCCCCCGGTGCTGCGGTGACGCTGTCAATGAAATGTTTCGGTGTTCCCTTGACAGCGTCATCTCTCTTCCGGGGCGGTCAATGGTAGGGGTTGTTTAACGCGATCCGGAAGAGCCCGTTCTGGTAGTACTGGTTATAGTTGGATACATACAGCAGCTCGGGCAGGTGCTGCTCCGGGATAAAGTGCTTGCAGCGGTCGAGGATCGGCCCGCACATGTCCGCGCTGAGGTTTTCCCCCGTGAGGACGCAGGTCTCGGGGTTCAGGATGGCGCAGTAAGAGCTGACCACCTGCGCGGTGCTTTTGACGATGGATTCCGACCCCTGGTTCACGAGGTCGTAGATGTTGCCGTCCTGGTAGGGCAGGAAGACCACCTCCCCCGCAAAATTGCTCTTGCCGAGATAGATCTTGCCGTCGATGATGATCCCGGAGCCGGGGCCGCTGCCCTCGAAGAAGGAGACGACGACGAGCGCGGTGGGGGCGTGGCCATGCTCCCGCCTGGCGTCGTAAAGGCCGTAGGCGATGGCGTTCATGTTGTTTTCCATGAGAAACTCGCAGGGGAACCGCTCGCTGAGCTTCCCGGTCAGGTCGCAGCCGTTCAGGCCCGTCATGGTGCAGGAGTGGATGTGGTTGTTGTCGTAATAGCCGGGGATACCGATGCTGACCTTTTTGATGCTGGGGTCCTTCTCGAGCAGAGAGCTGAGCAGCTCCTCGAAGCTTTCGTAGGTCACGTCCTCCAGCCACACCTGGTTCTGCTCGACCGAGTTGCCGAGCAGGTCGAACACCGAATAGAACAGGTAGCGCTGGCTCCCGGCGGACGAGGGGAAGACGCAGCAGATGTGGGCGTAATCCCGGTTGTATGCGTATTTGGCGGCGGGGCGGCCGATCGTCGAGGAGACGTTGCCGATGGCCACGATCTCCCCGGCCTCGCAGAGCATGTTGAGAATGCTGTTCGTGGTGGCGATGCTGAGCCCCGTGGCCTGGGCGACGGAATGCTTCGTGAACTCCACGGAGCTGTGGATGACGTCGCGGACCAGGGCGATGTTGTGCTCCTTCACCTGATTGACGGTACTGACTTTACTCATATCATTCACCTTCGCGATTATTCTAGATATTATTATAAGACAAAATAATAAGTATTGCAAGAGAAACCGACCAGGAAAACAAACTGTTGATGCAGTTTCGTCATAAGTCCCAGGAAGACATAGGAGGTAAAGAAATGAAAGCGGTTGCAAAAACAGCGTACGGACCGTTCCATCTGGAGTACACGGACGTCCCCAACCCGGTGTGCGGCGACAACGACATTGTCCTCAAGGTGAAGGCGGCGGGCATCTGCGGCTCGGATATGCCGCTCCTGTACGGCCCGGATGAGGCGAAATACAAAAACTACACCTACCCGATGGTCATCGGGCATGAATTCGCGGGCGAGGTCTATGAGGTGGGGAAAAACGTCACCGACTGGAAGGTCGGCGACCGGGTGATGTCGGACAACACCGGCTACGTGTGCGGCCACTGCCCGGCCTGCGAGACGGGCAATTTCCTGCTCTGCCCCGAGCGCAAGGGCATCGGCGGCGACATGGACGGCGGCATGGCCGAGTACGTGCGGATTCCGGGGGTCGTCCTCCAGCGGGACCCCGCCAGCATCCGCCGGATTCCCGACAACATGCCGTTTGAGCACGCGGCGGTCATGGACCCCATCTGCAACGCGTACAAGGCCATTGTACAGGAGGCGAAGGTCCTGCCGGGCGACAACGTGGTGATCTACGGCAACGGCCCGCTGGGGCTGTTCAGCGTGCTGATCGCCCGGCTGATCAACGTGGCGCGGATCATCGTGATCGGCACCAGAAGGAGCGCCCCCACGAGGAACCCGATCTGCGAGGAGCTGGGCGCCACCGACATCCTGATGGCGGACGACCCGGACATCGTCGGGAAGGTGAAGGAGATCTGCGGGGAAGACGGGGTCGCGGCCGTGATCAACTGCGCGTCGCGTTCCGCCAACATCCTGCCGGAGGCGGTGCGGATGCTGCGTCCGGGCGGCGCGTTCATCATGGTGGGCTACACCCGGACGGCGGTCTCCTATGAGGAGGACCCCGCGGACCTGATGGGCCACAAGGGCGTCACCTTCATCGGGCACATGGGCTACGACCACACCTCCTGGCGGAACACGCTGGCCCTCTACCGCGAAGGGCGGGTCAACATGGACCCGATCGTGACCCACAAGCTGCCGCTCTCCAAATGGAGGGAGGGCTTTGAGATGTTCACCAACCGGGAGGCGGCGAAGGTCGTCCTGCTTCCTGAGCTGGACCGGTAAAAGGGAACGGAATGATGAAACAGTTTGAGGGAATTTATCCCGCGATCATCACCCCGATCGACGAGGATGAGGAAATCAATGAAAAGGCCCTGGCGCAGGTGATCGAAAAGACCATCGGGCAGGGGGTGTCGGGGTTTTACGTCAGCGGCAGCACCGGCGAGTCCTTTCTTTTGCGGGATGAGCAGCGGGTGCAGCTGATCAAAGCCGTCTGCGCGATCGTGGACGGAAGGTGCGACGTCATCGCGAACATCGGGACCTTCTCGACCAGAGCCAGCATCAAGATGGCGAACGCGGCGGCTGAATGCGGCGTCGCGGCGATCTCCGCGGTCCCGCCCTTTTATTTCTCCTACTCCAGGCGGGAGATCGTGCAGTACTATTTTGACATCGCGGAGGCCTCCGGTATGCCGGTGATCCTCTACAACATCCCCCAAATGAGCGGCGTCTCCTTCGGGACGGAGGAATTGGTCGAGCTGCTCGCGCACGATGGGATCGTCGGCGTCAAGCAGACGACCATGGATCTCATGCAGACGGAGGCGCTGGTGAGGATCTGCCGGGACAAGGCCGTGTTCAACGGGCATGACGAAATCCTGCTTCCGGCGCTTTCCGTCGGCATCAGGGCGTCGATCGGCAGCACCTTCTCGATCATGGCCGACGTGTTCGTCCAGCTCAAAAAGGCGTTTGACGCGGGGGACATGGAGCGGGCGAGGTACCTTCAGGGCAAGGGCAACGGGATGATCAGGACCCTTCTCGAAATCGGGATCTTCCCCGCCATCAAGGGCGTGCTCAAGCTCCAGGGGATCGACTGCGGCAACTGCATCAAGCCGTTCCAGCCGCTGAGGCCCGAAGACTATCAAAAACTCGAGAAGGCGCTCGTGGATCTGTACGACGGGGGGATCGCCTGATCCGAAGCCCCCGCAGCACCGGCCGGCCCGGAGCAGCCCGTCAACGGCTGCCGGGCCGGCTGGCAGCGCTTTCGATGATGAATTCGTATCGATAGGAGCCGCAAAATGATTGAACGCAGGTTGGGAAAAACGGGAATGGACGTCTCCGTTCTCGGTCTGGGATGCTACCAGTTCACGGAAGAATTCAACGTGATGCAGGACGCGGCGTATGAGATTCTGGACTACGCCATGGACAACGGGATCACCTATTACGACACCGCTGAGATGTACGGCTGGGGGGAGAGCGAGGAGCTGCTCGGCAGGGCGCTCGCGCGCCACCGGGATAATCCCCGGCTGTGCTGCTCGACGAAGATGGGCTACTTCGAAAGGTCGGTCAAGGAGGAGTACGCCAACACGGTGCGGCAGACCTGCGCCGAGGCGTTCGTGGACCCGGTCAAAATGATGCGGGCGCTCAAGCACAGCATGTGGCTTTTGCAGAAGGACGTCATTGACATCTTCAATATCCACGAGCCCGACTGGCCGCAGTGGCAGATCGACTATGAGACCGCGTCGGGAGCCGCGATCGAGTTTTTGCTCGAGGCGAAGAAGGAGGGCCTGGTCAGGAGCGTCGGCTTCGGCGGATGGGACTACCACGGCCTCGCCCGGCTTGTGAAGTCGGGCAAGTTCGATTTCGTGCTCCCCGCGGGGGGGATGAGCCTCCTTTCAAAGCCCATCTACGACGAGCTCATCCCGGCGTGCGTGGAGCAGGGCGTGGGCGTCGCGCTCGGGGGCGGCTTCGGGCAGAACACGCCGTTTTTGATCGTCAAGGACCGGAGGTGGATGGAGCTTCTAAAGCCGATCGAGGACGAACGGGTCCAAAACGTCGTGAAGAAGCTGGAACGGATTTACCGGATTTCCGACGAGACGGGCTTCTCCCTGCCCGAACTGACGATCCGGTATATCATAAACCACAAGGAGATCGCCACGCACGTCGCAGGCGCGCGGGAGCTCGCCCACGTCCGGCAGAACATCGAGTCGGCCGAAAAGGGGCCGCTCCCGCAGGACGTCTTCCGTGAACTCGAGGAGGTTCAGGCGATCGGGGAGTGCCTCCCCATCTGGGACCTCAGGGACCTTTCACGCGAGCTTGTCAAAAAATTGGACCACTACACGGGAGGGAAAATCTGATGCTGCTTTACGCAGACTGCGCCAATATTGAGACGCTCAAAAAAATGGATGAGCTGGGGGTCCTCAGCGGGATCACGACGAATCCCGCCATCCTCGCCCGGGAGTCCGCGCCGCCTGCCGCGACGATCGCCAACATCTGCCGGGCGTTCCCCGGCTACCCCGTATTCGCGCAGGCCAACGCGATGGACTGCGGCGGGATGGTGGAGATGGCCGTAGCCTACGCGGCCATCAGCCCGAGGGTGGTCGTCAAGATCCCGGCCTGCGTGGAGGGGTTCCGGGCGTTTCACAAAATCCGCGCGGAAAAACTGTTTGATAACGAGATCTGCATCACCACCGTGACGACCGCGGCGCAGGCGCTCCTCGCGTCCGCGGCGGGCGCCGACTACGTCGCCCCCTATGTCGGCGACATCGGGCAGATCGGCTACAGCGGGATGGACACCCTCGACGCGATCGTGGCCGTCGTGGCGGGCACGCATACGAAGGTCCTCGCCGCGGCGACGGAACGCGCGCAGGACATGACGGCCGCGGCCGTATTGGGCGTGGATATCGCGACGATTACGCCGGACGCGGCCTTTGCCGCGCTGGAAAAACCGTATCCGATCACCGAGTGGTATTTGAAGCTGTTCACCGAAGCCGCGAAAGGATGAGGAGTGGGACAATGGGAAGATTTCAATACGGTGTGTGCGAGTGGTCCCTGAAAGCGCGGGGTAGAGAGCTCTGCCGGGTCGCCGCGGAACATAAGCTCGATTGCTTACAGCTTGGCGTCGGCGAGGAGGTGCTGGACGGAAAGGGTCTCGGCAGTCCGGCTGTGATCGAGGCGTACCGGCAGGGGAGCGCGGAATATGGGGTGGAAATCTGTTCCCTGTCCCCCCAGTTTGTGGACCAGTACAGCTTTACGATGCCGCAGGGCGCGGAGGAGGAGCGGATCGCGGCCGAACTGGTCGACCGGACGATCGACCTCTGCGGGGAATTTGGCTGCAAGTCGTTTTTGCTGCCCGTGCTGGGCAAAAACGGCATCTGCGACGGGCCGTCCTTCCACCGGGCGGCGGCGTATATCAGACGGTTCAGCGAAAAAGCCGCGGAGAAGGGGATCGAGACCCATCTGGAGATCAACCAGAGCGTGGAGCAGGTCCACAACCTCCTGGACGCGGTGGATAACCCGATGGTCAAGATCTTCTTTGATTCGCAGAACCTCTATGTGTATGACGGAACGTCCATGGCGCGGTATTTTACAGCGCTGGCCGACCTGATCGGCGGCGTCCACCTGAAGGACGGCGTCGGCCCCATGCTCTCGGGCTCGCTGCTGGGGGAGGGGACCTCCGGGTTTTTCCGGACTGCGCGGGCGATCCTCGACAGCGATTACAAGGGGTGCCTGATTCTGGAAAGCGTCTATGACAAGGCGTCCGTATGCGGCCGGGGCGCCCCGGAGGAGCTGCTGGCGAGGGACGCCGCCCTGCTGCACAGGGTCTTCGACTGACCCTCTATTTTAGATTCAGGGAGGAAGCACGTTGAAATACAGGCTCAATTTGTTTGATCTGACCGGCCAGAAGATCAGCAAGTGCGCGCCCGTGTCGACGGCGGCTTCCTCGCGATGGAATAGCACCGGGAATGGGAGGCTGGTTATGGGAAAACTGAGAATCGGGATCATCGGCTGCGGCTCGATCGCGCGGGTGAAGCACGTAAGGGCGCTGTTACAGTTCCCGGACCGCTGCGAGATCACCGCGCTGGCGGATATGCAGCCGGCGGCGGCATACAGCCTCCGGAAGGACCTGCTGCCCGGCGCGAAGGTCTATGAGGACTTTGAAGAGCTCCTGAACGATCCCTCTGTGGACGCGGTCCACATCTGCACGCCCAACCATTCGCACTGCGAGATCGCGGTCAAGGCCCTCAACGCGGGCAAGCACGTCATGTGCGAAAAGCCGATGGCCGAAAGCTACGCGGACGCGTGCAGGATGGTGGAGGCCGCGAAGAAAAACCAGAGGAAGCTCACCGTCGGCTACCAGAATCGGTTCCGGGACGACTCGCAGGCGGTCCACGCGGCCGCGCTCGCGGGCGATCTGGGGGAGATCTACTACGCGAAGGCGCACGCCACACGCAGAAAAAAAGGTCCCCACATGGGGCCGCTTCCTCTCGATGGAGGCGCAGGGCGGCGGGCCGCTGATCGATATCGGCACCCACGCCATCGACCTCGCCCTGTGGTTTATGGATAACTATGAGATCGCGTCGGTCACGGCCGCGGCGTTCAAGGGCCTCGTCGACGACCCGGCCGGCAACGTGTGGGGCCCCTGGGACCCCGCCAAATTCGAGGTGGAGGACTCGGCGTTCGGCTTTATCCGCATGAAAAACGGCGCGCTCCTCAGCGTGGAGGCGTCCTGGGCGCTCAACATTCCCGACGCGCGGGAAGCGTGCGTGACGGTGTGCGGGACAAAGGGCGGGGCGCAGCAGCTGCAGGGCGACTACGGCCCGGGCTCCTACCGGTGGAAGCTGGTGAAGGCGGAATACGACCGGCTCGTCACGGTCACGCCCGACGGCCCGGAAAAATTCATCCCGATGGGCGATATGGCCGACGAGGTGCTCTCCCTCGCGCCGGTCCGGGAGATGGACAGCTGGCTCACCGATTTGGAGGGCGGCAGGCCGCACGCGGTGCGTGCCGAACAGGCCGCCGCCGTGGTCAGGGTGATCGAAACGATGTATGAATCTGCGAGGCAGGGCAGGACGGTCCGCCTCGACTGACCAAAATGGAAGGAAGCGGGCCCCCGCGCCGTCCGGGGCGGAGACCCGCTTCCATTTCCGCCCGTCTCCGGCGAAACGCGGACAGGGCAATTACGGGCGCGGAGTCCGCGTCCGTAATTGCCCTGTGCAACGGGAATCCGTGCCTGCCGGGGGTTCCTCCGGGGTAGGGGGACCTATCCGGCGTTCGGATGGATGATGATCTTGATGACGTCCTTTTCGTGCATCACCCGGTCGAGGCCGTCGAAATAATGGTCGAGGTCGTATTCGCCGCTGATCAGCGCCTGTGCGTTGACCTTGCCCGCGGCGATGGCGTCCACCGCCCTGCCGAAATCGCCCACCTGGCTGAGGGAGGAGTAATAGGTGAGCTCCCGGTCCCAGAACTCGTTGAAGGGGAAGCGGAGCGTCGGACGCTCGCCGCGGTAGTAGCCGTAGCCGAGAATCCGCCCGCCCATCTTCATGAGCCTGGGGGTGGAGTAGACGAGCTCCTCGGCGCCCGTGGCGTCGAAGAGGCAGTCGAACCCGAGCGGATAGCGGGAAAGCAGCTCCTTCTCATGCTTGGAATAGTCGCCGCGGTCCATCAAAACGGTTTCGATCCCGAGCGCCTTGACCTTTTCCAGTTTGGCCGCGGACGACGCGCAGACCACGACGTGGTTCGCGTTGCTGTGCGACGCCAGCATCGCGAGGATCATGCCCATCGGGCCGGCGCCCATGACGAGCACGTCGTCGCCGTAGCGGATGTTCATCTGATCCATGGAGTGCATGCAGCAGGCGACAGGCTCGGAAAGACAGCCCTCGTTGAAGCTGACGTGATCCGGCAGCCGGACCGCCTTGCCCTCGGCGACCTTTACATATTCCGCGAAGCCGCCGTCCGCCTTGTTCCCCAGGTTCCGCTTGTCCGGGCAGTGGATGAAATCACCTTTTTTGCAGTAATGGCAGACGCCGCAGGGAACGGTGTTGTCGGCGGTGACCCGGTCGCCCACCCGGAAGGTCGTGACGGCGTCGCCGACCTCATGGACATAGCCGGCGAACTCATGGCCCGGGATCAGCGGATACCCGGAGCAGCTGCTCCCGCCGGGTGCCTCGTGGTCCGCCTCGACGCCGTGGCAGATGCTGCAGCTCACCACCCTGATGACAATGTCATGGCTCCCGCAGACGGGATCGGGCATCTCGCGGATCGACGCGTTTTCCCTGAGCGGCTTTTCATAATACAGCGCTTTCATAGCTTTCTCCTTCCCAGTCGAGGCGCGGCGCGCCGGAGCGATCAGGACTCGTGGTATTTTTTCATGGCGTACCGGAAGATGATGGACTTCTCCTGGGTCACCTCTTCCAGGACGGAGGACATGCACTCGCGGCTGTTCCCGCTCATCTTCTTGCCGCCGCCGAAGGGCAGCTCCTGCGCGCGGAACCCGCCGGAACCGTTGACGGCGACCATGCCCGTTCTTAAACTCGCGGCCACCTTCATGGCGTCCTGGAAGTCGTTCGTGATGACGCCCGAGCTGAGGCCGTAGTCGGAGGTCTCAGCGATCTCAATCGCCTCATCCAGCGTCTGGAAGGTGAAGATGGGGAAGATCGGTCCAAAGATCTCCATGTTTTTGCAGATATCCATATCCTTCGTGCAGTTGTCGAGCACCGTGGGCATGTAATACGCGCCCCTCCGGACGCCGCCGTACACCAGCTTGGCGCCCTGGCCGATGGTGTGCCGCACCTGCTGCTCGACCTCCTTGGCGGCCGCTTCGCTGATCAGCACGCCGAAGTCGGTCTCGAGATCCATCAGGTCGCCCTCCTTCACCGTTTTCAGGCGCTCCTCGATCAGCCGGGTGACAAATTCGTTCTTGATCGACTCGTGGACGATGAACCGTTTTGCGCCCGAGCAGCACTGTCCCGCGTTCCGCGTCTTGTCGCCCGCCTCGTTGACGGCCAGGTCCATGTCGCAGTCCGCACAGATGATGAGCGGATCGTTGCCGCCAAGCTCAAACTTATAGGCGGTGAGGTTTTCGGCGGCATGCCGGGCGATCTCCTTGCCCGCCTCCACGCCGCCCGTGAGGTTGAGCTGGGCGATGCCGGGATTGTCGGAAATCCAGTTGCCGACGGTGGAGCCGCGGCCGGTGACGCACTGCACGGCGCCCGGCGTAACGCCCGCCTCCACCAGAAGCTCCATGAGCTTTAAGACGGTGAGCGGGTTGGAGGTCGCGGGCTTCACGACGATGGCGTTGCCCGCCATCAGCGCCGGGCCCGCCTTAAACGCCCAGAGGGCGGCGGGGAAATTGAAGGGGACGATGCAGGCGATGACGCCGAGGGGCTCGTGCACCGTCACCTGGAGGTCGTCGTCGTAGCCGCCCTCGATGCCCATGGGCATCGTCTTCCCGTATTGGTGCTTGACGATCTCGATGGAGCTCTCGAAGGTCATGTAGACGGAGTCGATCTCGCCGTAGGAGTCGAAGATCGGCTTGCCCGTCTCGAGCGTGAGGGTCCTGGCGAGCTCGTCCCGGTACTCCGTGAGGAGCTCCAGATACCTGCGCAGGATTTTCGCGCGCTCGCGGACGATGACCCGGTTCCACTGCTTCTGGGCCGTGACGGCGTCGGCGATGGCGCGGTCGACGTCCTCCTTAGCGGCGTTGGGCACCGTCTCAAGCAGCTTGCCGTCGTAGGGGTTGGTGACGTCGATGGTCGCCCGGTTGGCGGCGTCCACCCAGTTTCCGCTGATCAGCATTTTCATGGTTTCGCTCTCCTTTTTTATCATGGATGATGGCGTTTGCGTTCTTGTTCCCGGGAAGAGGAACGCTGTAAAGCCTATATATTATTTACTTAATAATAAATACAAAATAAATTAAACTTGACACAATTATAGCAGTATCGCAAATGGAAATCAAGAGAGGAAGAAATATTTTTCCCTTAAAATGCAGCGATTTTAAGAGGTTTTATGGATTTGATCAAAAATCATATCCGATTTCAGCAAAAAATAAAGGGGGCCGGCATATTGACATTTAACGTTTCTTTGGTATAGTTATAGCAGGGTATTAAGCAACTTATTATTATATTTAAAATAAATAATAAAGGAAGGGAAGATACTATGGTCAACAAAGCAGCGGTCGTCATGGAGAACCGGAAGATCGAAATTATGGACACCCCCATGCCGGAGATGAAGCCCGGATATGTAAAGGTGAAAGTGGGATATTGCGGCGTGTGCGGCTCCGACGTTCACTTCTATTCCTTCGGGGAGCCCGACTTTCCGGACGTCTACCCCTTCATCATCGGGCATGAGTTCGCGGGCACGGTGGTGGAAGTGGCCGACGGCGTCAAGGATCTCAAGGTCGGGGACCGGGTCTGTGTGGAGCCGGGGACCTTCTGCGGCAAATGCGAGTGGTGCAAAAAGGGCAAATACAACCTCTGCAAGGAGATGGAGTTCCTTTCGGCCCCGCGCACGAAGGGCGCGATGAGGGAGTACATCACGCATCCCGCGGAGCTCTGCTTCAAGCTCCCGGACAACGTGTCGACGATGGAAGGCGCCCTGGTGGAGCCGCTCGCGGTCGGCATGAACGCGGTCGTCCGGTCGGGCATCCACGTGGGGGACTCGGCGGTCGTGCTCGGAACAGGCTGCATCGGACTGGTTACGATCATGTCGCTGAAGGCCGCCGGGATCACGGACATCACCGCCGTCGACCTCTACGACATCAGGCTCGAAAAGGCCCTCGAGGTCGGCGCGACGCGCGTCATCAACACCACCGATAAGGATTCCGTCGCCGAGGTGCTCAAGTATTACGACGGCATCGGCCCCGACTTTGTCTTCGAGACGGCGGGCAGCCGCTATACGGCGGAGGCCGCGGTCTACATCTGCAAAAAGGGCGGCGTCATCATGCAGGTCGGAAACGTGGTCGGCGAGACGTCGCTCAATCTCCAGAAGATGTGCGACAAGGAGCTCACGCTCATGACCAACTTCCGCTACCGCAACGTCTACCCCACCTGCGTCGAGGCGATCGCGGCCGGCCGGATCAACGTGAAGGACATCGTCTCCAAGGTCTATCCGCTCGACGATGCGATGCAGGCGTTCGAGGACTGCATCAGCAAGAGGCAGTCGATGGTCAAGGCGGTGCTCAAAATCAGCGAGGACTGACCGGAAGCCGCAAAAAGCGGGGAAGCCGGACGCCGTCCGGCTTCCCGCCCGAATTGATTGTACAGGGGGAGGCCGCCTCATGAAAAAAGTCATCTGTGTCGGCAACGCGGTTGTCGACATCATCGTAAAGAACGGCCCGGACAGGACGCCCGACGGCATGACGCAGTTTGCCGAGAGCATCAACATGTATGTGGGCGGGGACGCGGTCAACGAGGCCGTCGCGCTGTCGGCCATGGGCAACGACGTGAAGCTCTACACGGCGATCGGCGACGACGCGCTGGGCAGCGCCTTCATGAGCCTGATCGAGGGCTGCGGGATCCCGACGGACGGCGTCGTCCGGGACCGGGAGTACCCCACGACGGCGACGGTCGTCACCGTCGGGGCCGACGGCGAGCACGGATGCATGACCCTCCGCAACGGCGCTGCGGGGAACATGCGCTACAGCACGGATGTGTTCAACATCGATTTCTCAGGCGCCAGCCTGGTTTCCGTCGCAAGCCTCTTCTGGAGCAGGGGCCAGACCGACGCGGATTTGACGGCGCTGCTGAAAAAGGCGAAGGAAGCGGGCGCGCTGACGATGGCGGACATGGTCCTCGACCAGTCGCAGATGTCCCTGAAGGATATCGCGGGCGCGATGAAATATCTGGATTACCTGGTCCCGAGCTATCATGAGGCGTCCTACTTCACGGGAAAGGATTCTCCCGAGGAGATCGCGGACGAATTCCACAGGCGGGGCGTCAAGACGGTCGTCCTGAAGATGGGCGCCCAGGGCGTCTTCGCAAGCTCGGAAGGCAGGACATACCGCGTCGGCACGATCGCCGACCGGGTGGTCGACACGCTGGGGGCCGGGGACAACTTTGTGGCCGGCTTCATCACGGGGATCGTGGACGGGAAAAGCATGGAGGAAGCGCTCTGTTTCGGGTCGGCCGCGTCGGCGATCGCGATCAGCCAGTATGGCGCGAGCGGCGCGATCAAGAGCAAACAGCAGGTCCAGGACTACCTGGACGACCACAGAAAATAGAAGGAGATTATGCTATGAAAATGATCATCAACGGTCAGAAGGTCGATTCTTCCGACGGCAAAACCCAAAACGTGGTCAACCCTGCGACGCTGCAGGTAATCGATACGGTCCCCTCCGCCACGGCGGAGGACATCACGAAGGCGGTTGACGGCGCGGTCGCCGCGCAGGAGGCCTGGGCGGCGCTTCCGGTCAGGGAACGCTGCGTCATCCTCCGCAGGTTCGCCGACCTGGTGATGGAGAGACGGCTCGAGCTGGGCGAGATCCTCGCCAAGGAAGCCGGCAAGCCGTACATGAAGGAGGCCGTGTGGGAGCTCGATTCCGTGGCGTACGTATACCGCGGCGCGTGCGACGTTGCGATGCACTATTATGGATCGACCATGCCGATCGGCACGGAGCCGGGATACGACGACGACCTCCAAATCACGATCCACGAGCCGCTCGGAACGCTCGCCTGCATCATCCCCTACAACTTCCCGCCCGCCATCTGGGCGTTCAAGACGGCCGCGGCGCTTGCCGCGGGCAACACAATCGTGGTCAAGGCGCCCTCCTATGACCCGATGACGCTTCTCGTGCTGCACGAAATGCTCCACGAAGCGGGCCTCCCCGCGGGCGTGGCACAGTGTCTGACCGGCAGGGGCTCCGTTGTGGGAGACTGCCTCGTCGACGACCCGCGGATCGCGTGCGTCAACTTCACCGGAAGCACGGACGCCGGCCTCAGCATCGCGGCGACGGCCGCCAAGCACCTCACCGACTACAAGTTCGAGCTCGGCGGCAACGATCCGTTCATCGTGTTCGAGGACGCCGACATGGACCTGGTGGTCAAGGAGGCCGAGGACCAGGCGCGGAACAACCGCCAGTGCTGCACGGGCTCCAAGCGGTTCATCGTCCACAACTCCCTGAAGGAGGAATTCATCCGCAGACTCAGCGCCGAGCTGGATAAGCTCGTGATCGGCGACCCGATGGACCCGAAGGTCAACATGGGCCCGATGATCTCGGAGAGGGCCGCCAGGCAGGTGGAGGAGCAGGTCAACCTGACGGTCGCGCAGGGCGCCAGGATCGTGCGCGGCGGCAAGCGCAGCGGCGCGTTCTACGAGCCCACCATCCTTACCGATGTGGCGCCTGACATGGATATCGCGCGCGACATGGAGGTGTTCGGTCCCGTATGGCCGGTGATCGGCTTCGACACGGTCGACGAAGCGGTCGGGATCGCCAACAGCTCGCATTACGGGCTCGGCGGCGGGCTCTTCTCCCGGAACATCTACACCTGCCTCCAGGTCGCCAAGCGGCTGAAGACCGGACATATCGCCATCAACGGCTCGGGCAACTTCCGCGCGGCGGAGCTCCCGTTCGGCGGCGGCAAGAAGATGAGCGGCAACAGTCGAGAATCCCTCTCGCGGGTCATGGACGAGGTGACGCAGCTCAAATCAATCGTGTTCCGGTATGCGTTCAACGAGAGAAAGTGACCGCGGGAATGCGGATGGACGCCCTACAGCGGTAAAATGACAGGAGGCTATCAATATGGGACTGGTAACATTAACGGAAATCCTGGAGGAAAGCGTGGAGAAAAAGTACGCGGTAGGCGCGTTCGACACGCTGGACGACAACTTCACGGAGGCCATTGTCGCCGCGGCGGAGGAGGAGGGCCTCCCGGTCATCCTGATGGTCCCGAACTTCTTCGCCGACATCCGGGACGAGCGGCAGCTCAGCTTTTACTTCAACCGTCTGCTGGACCGCTGCCAGAGGGCGACGGTTCCCGTCTGCCTGCATCTGGACCACGGCAACAGCTTCGCCTGCTGTGTCAAAGCCATCCACGGCGGATGCACGTCGATCATGTTCGACGGCTCGGCGCTCCCGGTGGAGGAGAACATGGCCATCACCAAGGAGCTCGTCAGGATCGCTCACAGCTGCGGCGTGAGCGTTGAAGCGGAAATTGGCCACGTGGGCAGCCCCGAGGGCGGGGAGCTGGAAGCCAGCGACGTGGACGCCTCCCAGTACACCAAGCCGGAGGATGCGAAGCGGTTTGTCGAGGAGACGGGCGTGGACGCCCTGGCCGTCGCGGTCGGCACGGTGCACGGCCTCTTCAAGGGGACCCCGAAGATCGACACCGAGCGGCTGGACCGGATCCGTGAGCTCGTCAAGATCCCCCTCGTCCTGCACGGCGGCTCGGGGCTTCCCGAGTCGGAATTCCGCGCGGCGATCGCGCACGGCATCAACAAGATCAACTTCTTCACCGGCCTCTCGCTCGCGGCGTCGGGCGCGATCGACGCCAAGCTGAAGGAGTTCCACGGCAAGATTCACTATATCGAGCTCATCAACGCCGCACACGAGGCGTGCAAGGCCGCGGTAAAGGAGCAGATGCGCATCTTCGGAACGCTTCCGCTCGACGCCTGAGACCGGGTCCCCGCTGGGAAACCCGGCGGGGACGGCGGGACCGCCCGTTTGGAATGACACGTGACCCCATCGTGGTGTGAAAGAGGGACGACATGTCGCTTTATTTCCTGATCGTACTGTTCATCACATTTGCCGCCTCGGGACTCCAGTACTCCGTGCTGGGGTCCGTCTGGCCGATCGTCTACAGGGACTTTGGCGTGGCGCTCTCCCTCGTCGGTTATGTGAACATGATCATCGCCGCCGGCCGGGTCGTCGCCAGCGTCTACACCGACCGCCTGGTCGGGAAGTACGGGACGCACAAGGTCGCGTCCTTTGGGTTTGTCCTCATATGTCTGGGCCTCTTTGGGTACGCGAACTGCCGGTCCTACGCGATGCTCTGCATCATCAGCATTCCGCTCGGGTTCGGCGAGGATTTTTTCCTCTGCTCGATCAATACCTTTTCGGCGCTGCACCTGCGGGCAAAATACGCGAACTGGCTCAACATGGTGTGGAGCCTCGGCGCCACGGCGGGACCCTATATCATGAGCCGCTGCCTCGCCGGCGGGGCAGCGTGGAATTTCGGGTATCTGCTGCTGGCCGCCATCCAGTTCGGCGTCCTGCTGCTCTTCCTCTCCTCCCGCTCCCGGTGGAAGGAGATTCCGTCCGTCGACGTGAGCGCCGCGGGCGGGAGGCGGAAGCCCATGCGGGAGGCGGTCCGGCTGAAGGGCATGCCCGTCATGGTCGCGGCGCTCTTCTGCTATACGGCGATCGAGACCACCTCGGCCCTCTGGGCGAGCAGCTACATCACGATCCGGAAGGGGCTGCCGGAGGACGTCGGGGCGCTGGGGACGACCTGCCTCTTCCTCGGGATGACGGTGGGGAGGTTCGTGAGCGGGTTCATATCCGACCGGCTGGGCGACAAGCGGATGATGCACATCGGTCAGGCCCTCATTGCCGCGGGCTCGCTTGCCCTGTTCCTGCTCTCCGGAAGGACCGCGGTGCTCGCGTCGATGGCGGTCCTCGGGTTTGGGTGCGCGCCGGTCTTCCCCTGCTTCATCCACTACGTTCCGCAGGTCTTTGGAATCGGGGACACGGGCAGCGCGGTCAGCCTTTTGATGGGCAGTTCGCAGCTCGCCACGCTGCTGATGCCGATCGCGTTCGGATGGATCGCCGACCTCGGCGGCATGGGGCTCTACCCGTTCTTTCAGATCTTTTTCGCGGCGGTCATGATGGCGGCGCTGGTTTACCAGAGAAAACACGCAATGGCATAGAAAAGCGGCGGGGGGGGG